>JAIVGW010000271.1:5278-9033 GCA_020201415.1 Lentisphaerota bacterium | reverse complement strand
CCTCACGCGGGACCGACTTTTTGGACAGCATCCACTCGATTTTTTTCAGGCTTGACTCGGCCGGTTTGCGCTCGGAAATGTCGCAGCCGCAACTGGCCCATGGCGGCATCTGGCTTGTGTTTTTTGTTCATTCCGGCCTCCAGTTCAACGGCGGGCTGATGGATGATTGTCTGGCGCGATTTTTGCAAAGAGACAAAAAGACGCAAAACGGCGGGTTGCATGTGGCTCGAGTAGCGACATAATGACGCAAATATGTTTTGCTTCAATATTTGTAAAATCATGATAATAAACATATAAAGTACTTTTAAACAAGTTGGCATGATGCATGCTTTTAAAAATGGTGCAACGTTAAAACATTAATAGGAGGGTTTAGCCATGTTACTAAATGATGTGTTTGGTGGCAGTTCGTTGTCTGATTTCCGACGGCTGCAACGAGAGATGAACAGGTTGTTCGAGGGGGTCGGGCAGGAGTCGGAAGAATTTCCTGCGCTGAACATCTGGAGCAACAATGATGAGCTGGTGGTTACGGCGGAAATTCCCGGCGCCGATCCCAAGGATATCAACGTGAACGTCAATCAGGATGTTCTGACGATCGAGGGTAAACGCGAGCCTGAGGAGTTGGCGGAAGGCGTGGTTTGTCATCGCATGGAACGCGGTTCGGGCAGGTTCCTGCGCAGTCTGCGTCTGCCGTTTGATGTTGAATCGGAGAAGGTGCAGGCCCGTTACAAGATGGGCATTCTGACACTCACGCTGCCGCGGGCGGAGATGAGCAAGCCCAGGAAAATCGCCATAACCGCAGGATGACCACAGGATCAGCCGGAAAAGGAGGAATGCATCATGAAAGAAGAGAAAAACAAAAACATGCCGGCGACTCGTGCTGGTGAACAGGCTGTGCAAAACGCCGAGTTGACCCATGACCGCCCGGTGTTCACCCCGTTGGTGGATATATATGAGCGGGAAAATGCGCTGCTGGTGATCTGTGAGATGCCGGGCGTGGAAGAGTCCAAGGTGGACATTGCTCTTGAAAATGACGTGCTAACAATTACCGGACAGCAGCAGGAACTGGATGTTCCGGACCATCAGTTGGTTTACCGCGGATATGCGGACGGAGTCTTCCGGAGATCTTTCACTCTGGCGGCCGATATCGATCGCGAGAGTATCAAGGCCCGGTTGACTAACGGTGTTTTGAGCATCACTTTGCCGAAGGCCCAATCGGCCGTGCCGCGGAAGATCGCTGTTGAAGCAGGTTGAACACAAACAATTGCAGAGCGGAGCGGCGTGTTCGGAGAACCCGCCCTACCTGCGGAAGGTCTTGAGAAGGTAGGGCGCGCTCTCCGAGCGCGCCGCTGGGGTAGTCGGACATCGTGAGAATTACTGTTTCCGTGCGCAAACGGATTGCCATTAACGGCGATTGAATGTATGATGCTGCCATGTCGTTCCAAAAGGAAGGTGGCGGCATTTATTTTTTTTGACTAGAGGTAACTGGCATGGCTGACAAGAAAGCGCGAAAAGATCGCATGAAGGAAAATCCCGCGGTAGAACCCGAGTCAACCGCTGCGGCGGCGGCGGCGGAGGATGAGACACCCCGGCCGGAGCCGGAGCAACCCGGGCCGATGGAGTCACAGGAAGCCGCGGACGAACGGCCGCCGGCCGATGCCGCGGAAGAACTCCAGCAGTTGCGTGAACGCTTTTTGCGTTTACAGGCCGATTTTGACAATTATCGCAAACGGGTGGCGCGGGACGAGGTGGCCCGGGCGCGCCGCGCCACGGAACGGCTGGTGGAAGCATTATTACCGACGCTGGACCATTTCGAGATGGGTTTGCAGGCGGCCCGTAATCAAAATGTGGCCGAGTCGGTGGTCGCCGGCCTGGACCTGGTGCGCAACCAGATCCTGGATGTATTGAAAAAGGAAGGGGTGAAGCCGGTGATCTCCGAGGGTACGGCTTTTGACCCGCAGTGTCATGAATGCGTGGTGCACATGCCCTCGCCGGATTTTGCCGAGAACATGATCATCCAGGAAACCCGCAAGGGTTATTGGCTGGGCGATTTCCTGCTGCGTCCGGCGCAAGTGGTGGTTTCCAGCGGTCCCCCCGCGCAGGCGACCTCCGCGGCAACCGCGGAAGGTCTTGAGCAGGATGCCGTCGTCGACGATGACTAATCTGAATCAAGCAGACCTTTGCGGCAGCGGGTGTCCACATGGGCGCGGTGAAAATAGTCGGCGTTGGGGGTGTCCCGCAGCGCCGCCGGTTTAGAGGCTGTTGCCGGATGCCACAGGTGCATGGCGCGGGCCGTGAGGATGACTGATTTGGCGTCCAGGCCAGCCTGGTGCAGGCGCAGGGCGAAATCGTCATCCTCCATGCCCCAGCCGACAAAGTTTTCATCGAAACCGTTGACTTTTTCAATGTCCTCCCGGAACAGGGAGAAGTGGCAGCCCAGTATCTTGGGTTTATGGCGACGGGCCAGCCGCAGCCGGCGCAACAGGAGATTGCGCCGGAAGGCCCGGTGGGCCCGGCCCAGGTGTTGTCTGTCGGCCAGCCGCCAGGCATCCTCCAGGTGACCTGGTCTTCATCCGAACCGTCGTCCGAGACGATTATCTCGTCAATCCCCGCCGGCGCTGCGGCCAGGGCCCGCAGGCAGGCGGCCAGGGCCGACGTCCGGTTGTAAACGGTGATGATGATGCCGGTCTTCAATGTCGGTTTCCTGCCTGGTCAGCGAGTTTCAGCGGCGGGCCCGCATCAGGTAATACAGCAAAGTCATGATGGCCGAGATGACGGCTGCCACGTAAGTCAGAAAAGCAGCATTCAATACGGCGGCGGCGCGGGGCTGTTCCGCGGGGGTCACGATGCCGGCGGACACCATCAGGCGTTTGGCGCGGGCGCTGGCATTCCATTCCACCGGCAGGGTGATGACGGAAAAAATCACCACCAGCGAAAACAAGGCGACGCCCAGCATGAGCAGGGCCGGATTGTTGAAGATCAGGCCCAGAAAAAATATGATGTATGATCCGTGACTGCCCAGTTGGGTAGCCGGCACCAGCGCCGAACGCAGGTACAGCGGCAGGTAGCGTCCGGCATGCTGGATGGCGTGACCGGCCTCATGACAGGCCACGCCGATGGCCGAAAGCGATGGCGAATCATAAACGCCGGATGAAAGGCGCAGAGTATGCGAGAGCGGGTCATAGTGGTCGCCCAGAAAACCACTGGTGCGTTCGATGCGCACGTGGCCGATGCCGGCGTTTTCCAGCAGCATGGCCGCGGCCTGGGCCCCGGTGACGCCGGAGGCCGCGCGCACCCGGGCGTATTTTTGAAAAGTCTGCTTGGTGTAAAAGGAAGCGATGGCGGCCAGCAACAACGCCGGAGCCATCATGATCAGATAGCGCGGATCAAAAAACATGACTTCTCCATGCAAGCATGTATTAAAAAAACCGGATTCCGGTCCAATCCGGACGGTATTGTATTAAACAACCTGGGCCGGGAAAATCAAGTATAATCGACAACAAAGAACAGGGGCCTTTACAACGATGAACCATTGACTTATCCTGTGCGGAAAACTGTCCCAAGGCAGTGATGCCTCTATCGGCGGCAATCCCGGTGGGACCTGAATGCAATTATGGAGGGGATCATGCGCTGCAAGTTTGTCATGGCCTGCGTTGCAGGCGTTTGGTTGATATCCACGTCGCTCCACGCCCGTTCCCACATCGTGGCCGCTGGGCGGCCGAATGCCGAGATCATCATCGCGACGAACGCGGTACGGG
>JAIVGW010000271.1:0-5268 GCA_020201415.1 Lentisphaerota bacterium | reverse complement strand
CTTCAGGTGTACATCGCGAAGATGACCGGCGCGACGCTGCCCATCCGGACCGAGCACGGCGAAGCGGATGTTCGGATATATGTCGGACAAAGCCGCTATACCGATGCGTTGGGAATTCACGGCGGCGACCTGCGCCACGGCGCCTTCCGCCGGGTCAGCGGTCCGCAGCACCTTGTCTTGATCGGCCGCGACCGGCCGTATCAGCCCCCGCCGTTTTCGGCCCGGGACAGGAACGATCTTGACCGGGCTCAGCAGGCATGGCAGGCGGCAACCGGTGAACCGTGGGGCCTGCCGTACGGCAGCCTCTACAAGGGCTACAACGAGGAACTGGGGATATGGGAGAAAGACGAGCGTGGTTCGTATAACGCGGTCATCCATTTCCTGCGCGGGTTGGGTGTGCGTTGGTATATGCCGCACGAGCTGGGCGAGGTGGTTCCGCGGCGCGACACGATCGAGCTTCCCGAGGTGGATGAGACCGTAAGTCCCGATTTTCCGGTACGCTGGCCGCACCAGTACCAGCGTATCTTCGGCGGCCGCTGGACGACCCGCAAGGAGGCGCTCTGGCACTGGCGCATGGGCTGGAATCAGGCCCCGGACATCATGGGGTGGAGCTTCGGGGCGCACGGGTTGGACAACGTGACCTCTGATGATAGCTTCAAAGCCGCGCACCCCGAGTATTACGCGTTGTATGGCGGCGAGCGCTGCACGGGGTTCCGGCGCGGCGGCAAACCCTGTCTCTCCTCCCCGGGCCTGTTTGACGCCACGTTACGCTACTGTCGGGATATGTTCGACATCATGGGCAGCCCCATGGTTTCGGTCATGCCCGCGGATGCCTTGACGAGTCTCTGCCAATGCCCGCTGTGCGCAGGCAAGGATACACCGCAGCGTGGCTGGCGCGGACTGTTGTCGGACTACGTCTGGGACTTCGTCAACCGCGTGGCCGTGGAACTCTACAAGACCCACCCGGATCATAAGGTGACCTGCGCCTCCTACGGCTCGTATCGTCTCCCCCCCGAAAAGATTGCGGAATTCAGTCCGAACGTAGTCGTTCGGCTGAACCAGCATCGCAACACCTTTAACGATCCCGCGGCGCGCGCTGACCGAACGGAATTCCTCGATAGCTGGCTCGAAAAACTGCCGGCCGGCGAACGCAGCATCATCGCCACCGGTCCGGTTCGTCCGGAGCATCCCTATCCGGCATTTTTCCCGCACGGCATCGCCTGGAATATCAAGTCGTTGAAAGATGTTGCGCTGGGCGAAGTGATGGAGGTCACCCGCGACCGTCAGGAGGGCGTCGGCCGGATGGCGGCAATGCATCTCAACCTGTATGCGATGTCGCGCCTGTGGTGGGATGCCGGTCTGGATGTCGATGAACTGCTGGACGAGTATTACCGGCTCTTTTACGGGCCGGCGGCTGCGGAGATGAAGCGGTTCATTGAATACTCCGAGAATAACTGGTCCGACATGTCACGGGATGCGGAAAAGATTGATGCCGCATTCGCTCTTATCGCACAGGCGCAGCTTGCGGCGGATGCCGGATCGGTATACGCGGAACGGATTGATCTGGTGGCGCAATTCATCGAGCCGCTGAAGGAGGTCAAGGCCAAGCTGGCCCGTGGCCGTCAGAACCTGCCGCCTGTCGAGGCGACCGTTTTCGCCGGCGTGGAACTGGAACTGGACGGTAAACTGGATGAGGATGTCTGGTCCGCATGCCCCGCGCTGGCGATGCGGGAGATTGTGACTGAAGAACCGCCCGCGCATGCCGTGACCGCGAAGTTGTTCTGGGACGACCAGGCGGAAGCGCTTTACTTAGGTTTTCGCTGTGAGGAAGACAACCCGGACAGTCTGGCCATCGGTACGCGCAAAGAAGACGATCCGGCCATATGGAACGGCGACTATGTCGAGGTTCTGCTGGAGACCTACGCGCATGTCTACTACCAGATTACGGTCAATCCCGCGGGGGTGATGGCCGATCTCGATCGTAATGACGGGAACAAGGAACTGCGCTGGTCCTCCGGCGCCCGGGCCGCGGCGCACATCGGCGACGGCTTCTGGAGTGTGGAACTGCGGATTCCGATCACCAGCGACGAGCAGGCGGAGCTGACGCCGCTGGACGGCGTCGCCGGCGGCAAGCCGACCCGGGAACGACCCTGGCATATCAATGCCTGCCGGGTAAGGCCGCGCGATGACTCGCATGAAGCTGCCGTGTTGTCATCGACCGGCAAGGGGCGCCGGGGTTTCCATGATGTGACGACGTTCGCGCTGTTCTATGTGAAGTCCGAATGATGCATTGGTTGTGGGTGGCGTGAATGGATGGGCGGACCGACGCAGTCCCGCTAAGGGCGTAAGACAAATATTTTGATATGATGACCTTGGTTGACGGAAATATACCGGAATTTATCCTGTGTCCGGCAGTTCAACTGCCCCCCAGTTGAGGACATAGCCCGTAACATATTGAACAACAGATGCGTATTGCGATGCTCGTAACGTCTGGATGCAAGATTAAGGCGAAAGAATAGGGCGAAAGAATAGGGTGGATCTCGTTGTTTCCTTAATCCTTCGCCCTAATCCTTCGCCCTAATCTCCCTGCAGCGGCAACCGACTGCTTCTTCTAGGTTTACTGTTGCCGTCCGCTGCCTTTACAGTGTGAACTCATATCCGGCAGTAAAGCATTAACGTCAATCGTCCGCAAGTCCCTGGATGGCGATGTGCCGGCAATTTTGTCCCTGTGCTGTTAGATGCACGCGGATGGTTCCGGGCGGCAGCAGTTCTTCCGCGCGTTCAGCCCATTCGATGACAGTGATGCCGTCACGGCTGAAATACTCCTCCAGCCCGATCTGCAGGGCGTCTTCCACGGTGGGCAGCCGGTAGAGATCAACGTGATAGAGCGGCGTTTTTCCGGCATGTTCGTTGATGATAATGAAGGTCGGGCTGGCGACGGGGCCCTTGATGCCCAAGCCCCGCGCCAGGCCCTGGACGAAACAGGTTTTGCCCGCGCCGATTTCACCGTAAAGCGCGATCACCGTTCCGGCGGGCAGGCGCGGCGCCAGGGCTGCCGCCCGGCGTTTGGTTTCCGCGCTGCTATTGGTTGTGAATTCCATTATGTCCTGGTCTCCCTGCCTGATTAATGTCCGGGGGTCGCTTAACGAAAATGTTCATATCCGCCGGCCGCCAGCGGGTCGCTGCCGCCGTCAAGGCGCCGCATGGTCAAGCCTTGTGATGCCGGCGTGATTACGCCGATAGGGGTACAGGGCACGTCCCAGGCCGACGGCCAGGCCCGGGCCATGGCGGCGGCCTTCTCCGGGGCGACGGTGAACAGCAGCTCGAAATCTTCGCCATCGCCCAGGGCGTGCTCCAGGGCGGAGCGTCCGTCGCCGGCCTGCCGGGCGGCGTTGGAGCAGGGAATGGCGCCCGGATCGAGTTGCGCGCCCGTGTCCGAGGCCGCGGCCAACCGCCGGAGGTCCGCCGCCAGGCCGTCGCTGATATCGATCATGGCCGTGGCCCAGTGGCCTGAGCACAGCCATTGGCCTGCGCACAGGCGTGGTTCGAAAAACAGGTGGCGTCCGGAGCGGCTGCCGCCCAGCGCGCCGGTCACGTGGATCACGTCGCCGGGCCGTGCGCCCGAACGCAGTATCGCCCGGCCGCGCGGCACACTGCCGACACCGAAAACGTGCAGCGCGGTGTGGGGCGCGACAGACAGATCGCCGCCGGCGACGGCGCAACAACAGCGCCGGGCCAGGTCATTAATGCCTTGATAAAATCCGGTCAACCGTCGGACAGGAACATCGGCCGGCGCCGTCAGGTTGACATTGATCCAGCGGGGCCTGCCGCCCATGGCGGCGATGTCGCTGAGTACCCGGCCCAGGGCCTTGTGGCCGACGGCCACCGCATCATCCTCCCGCATAAAATGCACGTTTTCGATCACCGGATCGGATTTCAGCAGCCAGTCGCAACCGGTGTTTTCCGCCGGGCGCACCACGGCGCAGTCATCGCCGGGCCCGACGATCACGTCCGGCGCCGTGGGCAGGTCGCGGCAGAGCAGACCAATCAGGGCCAGTTCGCCGAGCTCGCCGGCCAGGGCGCTGGGCGGCAGGATTTTGTTGTCATGTTTCATGGCGCATTTGCAGGTCGAAGCCGGTCGCGCCCGGAGCCTTGCGGATGATGCCGTGTTCGCAGATAATGCCCTCGATCAAAGCAGCCGGTGTCACATCAAAAGCCGGGGCATACACTTTGACGCCGGCCGGCGCGGTGCGCCGCCCGAAGCCCTCGGTGATTTCCGCGGCGGCACGTTCTTCAATGGGGATGGCCGCGCCATCGGCGGAATGCAGGTCAAAGGTTGAGGTCGGCGCCAACACGTAGAAGGGCAGCCGGTGCGCGTGGGCCAGCAGGGCCAGTCCATAGGTGCCGATTTTATTGGCGGCGTCGCCGTTGGCGGCTATACGATCGGCGCCGACCATGACCAGATCCACGCGCTTTTCGCGCATCACCTGGGCGGCCATGTTGTCGCAGATCAGCGTCACGTCGATGCCGGAGCGTTGCAATTCCCATGCCGTCAGGCGCGCGCCCTGCAAAAGCGGGCGGGTTTCGTCGGCATATACGCTGACGGAGCGGCCTTCTTCCGTGGCGCGGTAAATCGGCGCCAGCGCCGTGCCGTACCCGGCGGTCGCCAGGCCGCCGGCATTACAGTGGGTTAAGACGGAACAACCGTCCCGCAGCAGAACAGCGCCGTGCCGGCCTATGGCCCGGCACATTTCCAGATCTTCGTTGAATATGGCCAGCGCTTCCTGCGCCAGCCGTTCCTTGAATTCGGGGGGCGACAGGGAAACGGCGTTCTGCGCGGTCGCGCGCATGCGGGCCAGCGCCCAGAAAAGATTTACGGCCGTGGGACGAGCCGTGGCCAGATAGTCCGCGGCCTTATGCAGGGCCTGCAGAAGGGCAGGGCTGTTTTGGTCCAGATTCTGGACGGCCAGCACCAGACCCATGGCGGCGGCAATGCCGATGGCGGGGGCGCCGCGCACCTGGAGTTGGCGGATGGCCTGCCAGACGGTTTGCGAATCGCGCAGTTCCAGGAAAACTTCAGCATTGGGCAGACAGGTCTGGTCGATGATCCGGGCCACGCCGGGGCAAAGCGCCGAAGGCCGATCGGGCTGCCAACTGATGGTAGGGACGGGGGGGGCGTTGTTATGCATGATATTTTACGTGTAACTCTTTACCCCGGCCGGCCGGGCATGGCGAGCAGCATGATGATGTTGACGATGTTGAAAAGGG
>JAIVGW010000215.1:983-2229 GCA_020201415.1 Lentisphaerota bacterium | reverse complement strand
GTTACACTGAAAACGTCACGCTGGTATTTGACGCTGACGACGCCGGGCGCAAGGCCGCTCTGCGCGCCGGCTCGGTCTTTCTGCAAGCCGGACTGGCGATACGGGTGGCCATTCTGCCGCATGGCGCCGACCCTGACTCCATGCTGCGGGCGCCGGACGGCCAGGCGCGGTTCCGGGAAATTATCGATCAGGCACAATCTTTGGTGAGTTTCCAGGTGGATACCATCCGTAACACACCAGGTTGGACCGGAACGGAAGGCGAACTCCTGCACGCCGCCCGGGCAGTGCTGGACTTGATCCGGCATTGCCCCGGCGCCGTGCAACAATCATTAATGATCAAGGAGGCCGCCGGACAGTTGGGGCTGATGCCTGATGTTTTACAAAAAGAACTGCCGCGGCGGCATACCGCCGCGCCCCCTGCCCCGACTCCGGCGGACTCCCGAACCGATCAAGATGCCACCTCCAGGGAGCTGGCCCTGATCGAACATCTCGTAGCCGCGCCGGAACTGTCACAACTGACGCGTCAATATCTGCCGCCGGAATTGATCCGCAATGACCACTGCCGGCGTATCGCCGAGCTTTGCGACCAGGCGCATGCCACCAGCCGGCCCTTGCTGGAACTCCTAACTGATCTGCATAATGATGATGAACCATTGATGCAATTTGCCGCAAAAATGCTGGCCGCGCCACCCAAAATCAAAAGCGAGTTCGCCACCAACGAGGAATCCGTCAAAAATCTGATTCTGGCCCTGCGCCGTGACGCCGCCTTGCGACGGCGCAACGAATTACAGCAGATCCTGTTGAGCCACCAGGCACAGCCCGGCACGATGACTGAGGCGGAACTGCGGACCTTGCAGGAGGAATACGCCGAGCTGAGTTACGATGTAGCTCGCTTGAAATCATGGGAGCAGGCTCTGGCCATTATGTAATAAAGGAATAAGGAATTAACCATGCAGGCATGGCAAGCGGCTTTAATCGCGGTGGCGGGGCTGTTGATCGGCTGGATCAATCACTTGATATTGCGTCATATTGACGTCCGTACCAGGGAATGCGCCAGGAGCCGGCGCAACCTGTTCATGGCCCTGGCCTATCTCGGGCGGTATGCCCTGATCATTGCCATGGTCCTTTGGCTGGCGCGCCTGTATAATCCGCAAACCGCCATGCTGCTGGTGGCGGGGATGCTGGCTTTTACCATAGGCATAACGATATTCGGACCACGGGCGCGCTAGCCTGCTTAATTCAGGCT
>JAIVGW010000215.1:0-953 GCA_020201415.1 Lentisphaerota bacterium | reverse complement strand
GAATAATTCACCGAACGGATGAATGGCGCCCAGGACCGCGGCCAGGGAGCCCCCCTGCCGCACATCCTCAGCGGCCTGCCGGACCCGCATCGCCAACCAGCGATTGCCCGTGCTATTGCCGGCCATCGGCAACGCATCCACCACGGCCACGCCGCCCGCCAGCAGAAATTCCAGTGTGCGCACAAATCGCAATGCCGCCAGACAGGCATAATGCGCTCCAAACAAGGGCCACTGCAAACGCCAACGGTCCAGTCGCATGGCAAAGTCATCGTCATCCGCCAGGCGTCGGCGTATCCAAAATGCAGCAAGGCCTGCGATCAGGACCAGCGCCACAAAGGCTATCAGTAAAAAATTGCCGCCCGCCAGCATGACGCGGGTGAAGGCCGGCAGCTCAATGCGCGCCTCGGCCATCAAACGCCCGAAACGCGGCAGGGCCACGCCGAAAAGTCCTACGGCTATCAACAGCGCCAATCCTGCCACCAGGGACGGATACAACATGGCGGTCAACGCTCGTTCACGCAATGCGCGCTGTTCATCCATGAATCCCGCGAGTCTTTCAAGCACCAACGGCAGGATAGCCGCCTTTTCACCGGCGGCAATCGCGGCGTACTCGCCGGCATTCCCCCCCCAGTCTTCAACCGCCGGAGCCAACGCCTCGCCACCACGCACACGATCACGCGCCGCGGCAATCGCGCCATGCCAGCGCGCCAGGTCGGGCATGCCCAACAGCAGTTCCATGGCATCCACCAGGGTCTGGCCGGAGCGCAACAGCATTGACAATTCCTGGTAAATCATGGCGCGCTCCGTTGCGCCCATGCGCCGCCGCCGACGGGCGCTGACGGGCGTAATCTGTTCAACCAGAACGCCGGTACGCAAAAGTTGGGCACGGGCCTGCTTCCGGTCGGATGCCTCCACCAGTCCGCGCCGTGTTCGGCCGGATTGATCATACCCGC
>JAIVGW010000038.1 GCA_020201415.1 Lentisphaerota bacterium | reverse complement strand
TCGTTCTGCTTATGCTATTGATCTGGGTCAATGAATTACAGGGCATCTCCGACTACGTTTTCGGCACCAAGCCGGATCACGCGTCATTAATTCGCGCCGGCGTACTCTCCGGCGCCGTGCTGTTGACGGCTTTTATCACCATCGGCAACACCTACCTGCAGCAGAAGCGTGTTCTGAGCTCGTTGATATCAGTCTGCGCCAAGTGCCATCGGATCCGCCTTAACAAGGACACCTGGCAGCAAATGGAGGATTATCTCACCGCTAATTCCCTGATGAATTTTTCGCATGGGCTGTGTCCTGATTGCATGGAGGAAACCATGCAGGAAATCAAGCAGCAGTTTAGCAGACAAGAATCAGCGGAAGCGGAGCGGGCGGTGGCAAAACCGGAAAACGCGACTCCGGGCCGTGAAACTTAATAAGGTCTTGCTTGACTCTGCGTTTGCGACTACTGAATTCCGGATTCTGAATGCTGCTTTCAAAAGCTGAATTTTGGAAGCAACTTACATATTACAATCGCCACGCCTGGCGCCAGCCCGTGCCGATGGCCGATCTGAATATTTTCAACAAGTAACAGGCAAACCCACGAGGAGGACACCATGTTCTGCTATCAATGCCAGGAAACCGTTCGCAATACGGCTTGCACGATGAAAGGTGTCTGTGGCAAGGAGGAGCCCACGGCCAATCTGCAGGATCTGCTGATTTATATTCTCCAGGGGTTGGCCTTGCGCATCCAGGCCGCCGGCCGGCCGGCTGATCGCCGCCAGGGTCTGTTCATCTGCCAGGCGCTTTTCAGCACCATCACCAACGCCAATTTCGATAATGCGCGTATCATTGATCTGACCAGGCAGGCCCTGGCCATGCGCGATGAATTGCCTGACGCCCCCAACCTGCCGGATTGCGCCCGCTGGCAACCGACGGAGGATGCTGATTTCCTGGCCAAGGCCCCCGCCATCGGCATCCTCAGTTACAGCGACAATGAAGATGTACGCTCTTTGAAATCGCTGCTGCTTTACGGCTGCAAGGGCATCGCGGCCTATACCGATCATGCCGCCATGCTGGATCATTATGACGACGATATCTTTCAATTCCAGGTGCGGGCGTTGGCGGCCATTCAGCAGGATCTCGGGGCGGATGAGCTCACCGGATTGGTGATGGAAGCCGGCAAGACGGCGGTCGCCGCCATGGCGCTGCTGGACAAGGCCAACACTTCAACATATGGCAACCCTGAAATCACCAAGGTCAACCTGGGGGTCGGGAAGCGACCGGGCATCCTGATCTCCGGTCATGACCTGCGGGATATGCAGGAGCTGTTGCAGCAGACGGCTGATGCCGGCGTGGATGTATATACGCACAGCGAGATGCTGCCGGCGCATTACTACCCCGCCTTCAAGAAATACCCGCACCTGATCGGCAACTACGGCAGCTCCTGGTGGCACCAGGACAAGGATTTCGCCACATTCAACGGCCCGATCCTGATGACCACCAACTGCATCATTCCAGTCAAGGACGAATACCGTGACCGCATCTTCACCACCGGCATGGCCGGCTATAAGGGCGTCCGGCACATACCCGACCGTCAAAACGGCTCGCCCAAGGATTTCGGGGAAATCATCCGGCTGGCCCAGACCTGTCCGCCGCCCCAGGAATTGGAACAGGGCAGCATAACCGGCGGGTTCGCCCATAACCAGGTACTGGCTCTGGCGGACAAGGTCGTGGCCGCGGTCAAGTCCGGCGCAATCAAAAAATTCGTGGTGATGGCGGGCTGCGACGGCCGGCATCGCACCCGGACTTACTTTACCGAGGTGGCGCAGGCCTTGCCGTCGGACACGGTGATTCTGACCGCCGGTTGCGCCAAATACCGCTACATCAAGCTCAACCTGGGTGATATCGGCGGCATCCCGCGCGTGTTGGACGCCGGGCAATGCAATGACTCATATTCGCTGGCGCTGGTGGCGCTCAAGCTCAAGGAAGTGTTCGGGCTGGATGACATCAACCAGCTGCCGCTGGCCTTTGACGTTGCCTGGTACGAACAGAAAGCCGTGGCCGTGCTGCTGGCTTTACTGTACCTGGGAGTCAAGGGGATGCGGCTGGGCCCCACCCTGCCGGCGTTCCTGTCGCCGGGCGTAGCCAAAGTCCTGGTAGACAAATTCGACATCATACCCACGGGCGAGCCCCGGGCCGATGTCGCCGCCATGCTGGCCTGAAAATGAATTCAGGCCTTGCGCGCCATAAATTGATTGTGCCAGCGCAAAGCCGGGGAAGACAGGGAAGAGGCTTGGGAATAATAACAGGGCTGGGCCGTGCGAATGTACCAGGCCACCATTTCTTCCAGAAGTTCGACCTGAATCCGGGCCAGTTCGGGTCGGTTGTATAGATTGTGGCATTCATCCGGATCGGCTACCAGATCATACAATTCGCCGGTATGTTTAGCGCCATCGGTACCGATGGTCAGTTTGTGCGTACGGCTGCGGACGGTCTTGCTCAGAATGCGCTCGGAAAACACGTAGTCCTTACCGCGAAAATACGGCACGTCGTTCAGCGCCGCACGGTGACTTGCCCCCTGCACGCTGGACGGAGTTTCCAGCCCGAGCACTTCGCAGAGCGTCGGATACAGGTCGATGGTCTCGCACAGATCGAAGGGCATGGCGCGGTCGAAACGGTTTTTCCAGTACCAGATGTAAGGCGAACGGATGATCGCATCGTAGGTGCTGGTGTTCTTACCCAGCATGCCCTGGGTGCCGGCAAAATCGCCGTGGTCGGCGGTGAAAATTATGATGGTGTCATCGAGCTTGCCGGATTTTTCCAGCGCAGCGATAATCCGTCCCACCTGCTGGTCAATCAGCGACATCAGGCCATAGTAGCCGGCCAGTCCCCGGCGCAGCTCGTCCTCCCCCAGGACCCAGGCTTTCCAGAGGTTTTCGCAACCGGCGCGCGCATGACCGGCTTTGCTCTCAAAATATTTGGGATCATAAGGCGGTATCGTCAATTTCGCGGGATCATATTTCACCGGCGCATCGGCCGGCGGCATGTGCGGGGCGTGCGGACGTTCAAACGTGCACCAGGCAAAGAACGGATCATCGCTTTCATTGATGAAACTGATGGTGCGATCGGCGGTCCAGACTTCATTGGTGTCGGCGGCCTTTAACGGGGAGGTCCCGTAACAGAACTTGTGCTTAACCTCCTGGGGCGAAGCACGTTCCACGCCGAGGTAACTGTCCAACAACCCCTTTCCCCGCAACCAGACGTAATACTCGGGCTCGCCGAAGGGATTATCGCAGACATGCTCGACCCGGTCAAAACCGGCGTCGGCCTCAAACGCACCCAGGTGCAGCTTACCGAAGGCGCCCGTGCGATATCCGCCCTGCTCTTTCAACAACAGCGGCAGCGGATGATTCACGCTTTTGGGACGCGAGGGATGGTGATTGGTTTCAACGCCATGGGTATGGATGTATTGCCCGGTCATGAATGAGACCCGGGAAGGCTGGCAAATCGGGTTGGCCGCAAAACAGTTGCGGAAACAGGCTCCACCTTCGATCAGACGGTCGATATTGGGCGTTTTCACATCAGGATGAGACAGCCCGGAGAAACATTCGGCATTCCACTGATCAACCATCACGAACAGGACATTCGGTTTTTTACTCATACAGGATAATCCTTTCAGCCAAGAAGGTGGCGGCCGGCTACAGTTATTTTCTGAATTTTGCACAAATATTGACGTTGACATGATATTAAGCAGCAATGAGAGGCGCAAATTAATTTTTACACGGTTGCCTCAAGTATCCCATATAGAGATAAAATGATACTTTTAAATTACGCCAATATTCGCCGGCAGCCAGCCGCGCGATTTTGGCGCAGGGCCTTGTTGCGCGGGGCTTTGCGGTATGCTTATACAGCGGCACCCCGCACGCCGCGCCCTGCGCCATACTTGCGCGGTGCAAAATCCAGGTATTTGGCAATAAAAAAAACCAATTCACAACACGGTCTATAAATATGCTCTTTACATTCGGTCCGCAAGTTTATAATGAACATCAAAGAACCTACGGCTATCAACATGACCAAAAAACGCATGCATAACAGGAAATCCGTGGAGGGCGGGAATCCCGCCAAGACTCTGCGCGACGGCGCGACGGAAATACTTGAAAGCATCTCCGATGGCGTCTTCACCGTGGATGCGGACTGGCACATAACTTATTTCAATCGCGCCGCCGAGGCCATCACCGGCATCAGACGCCGGGAGGCGCTCGGCCGGCCCTGCGCGGAAGTATTCCGGGCCAGCATGTGCGAAGCCGACTGCGCGCTGCGCCATACGGTAAAGACCGGCAAACCGGTAATCGGCAAATCGACCTTCATCATCAATGCCGCAGGACGCCACATACCCATTTCCGTATCCACCGCCATCCTGCGCGATGAACACGGCCAAATCACCGGCGGCGCGGAAACCTTCCGCGACCTGAGCCTGGTGGAAGAACTGCGCCGGGAGTTATCCGGCAAATTCAAGATGGGCGATTTGATCAGTTGCAGCCCCGCCATGCGCCGGATTTTCGACATCCTGCCGCAGGTGGCCGCCAGCCGGGCCACGCTACTGATCCGGGGCGCAACCGGCACGGGCAAGGAGCTTTTGGCGCGCGCCGTACATGACTTGAGCGAACGCCGCAATAAAAAATTCATCGCGGTCAACTGCGGCGCGCTGCCTGAAACGCTTTTGGAATCGGAACTCTTCGGCTACGTGCGCGGCGCTTTCACCGGCGCTGCACGCGACAAGCCCGGCCGTTTCGCATTGGCCCAGGGCGGCACGCTTTTTTTGGATGAAATCGGCGACATCACGCCGGCGCTGCAGGTGCGCCTGCTGCGGGTACTGCAGGAAAAAACCTATGAGCCGCTGGGCGGCACGCGCACCCTCAAGACCGATGCGCGCATCATCGCCGCCACGCATCGCGATCTGCAGGCGCTGGTGCGCAAGGGTATTTTCAGGGAAGACCTGTTTTACCGGTTGAATGTCGTGCCCCTGGAACTGCCGCCCTTACGGCAGCGCCGGGAGGACATCCCCCTGCTGCTGGAACACTTCATCGAACGTTTCAACCGGCGCCTGGACAAGAACATTACCGGGTCTGATCCGGAAGTCATGGAAACCGCCCGCCGCGTCGATGACCCGCCGGCGCCAAATGCTGGAAGCCCGCGCGATTCGCGAAGCGCTGGAAAAAAACGGGTTCAACCGACTGGCGGCCGCGCGGGAACTGGGTCTGCACAAGACCACGCTCTTCCGCAAAATTAAAAAGCTGGGAATCACACTGCCCCGCCAGGACGGCCGCACAGCCCGGGGCCAGCCGGCCGCGGGAGACAGTCAGCCGGCTGACCGATCATGACGCACCTCACTTGATGATCCGCAGGATCTGCTTGAAGCATTCGCCCTCAGCCACCCCCAGCATCTCAAACAAGGCCATTTCCGTGCCGGTCAGTTGTGCGCCCAGGGCCTGCAGCTTGCGCAAGGCCAGGTGATGATTTTCCGCCTTGCGCGAGGCCACGGCATCGACAACAACATGCGTCTCAAAGCCTTCCGCCAGCAGATCCGCGGCTGTCTGGTAAATACAGATATGCGCCTCAATACCGGCCAGCAAGACCTGGCGGCGTTGCAGCTCTCGCAAGGCCTGCATTAACGGGGGATGCCGGCAGCAACTGAAGCTCAGCTTGGAAATCGGCCGGTAGGCTTCCAGCAGTCCGGCTATTTCCGGAACGGTCGGCCCCATGCGTTCCGGGTTCTGTTCGGCCCAGAGGATGGGAATATCCAGCACCTGCGCGCCACGAATGCATTTTCCCAGATTGGCCAGCATTGCATCCCGGCCCTGCATCAGATCCGCCAGCTTGCCCTGCACATCCACCACCAATAAAACCGTATTCTGCCTGTGTAACATATTACCCTCCCATGATGACCGGTTGAATATCCGTCTTGCTGAAATCCGCGACAGCAGCACATGCAGCATAGAACGACAAGGCCAATCCCGCAAGCCCATCCCGGCCGGGACGGCGGCAGCAATGAATTCGGCAGCTTGGCCCACCCCTGTTACACAGACGCATTATCGCAACTGTTACAAGCCTTACAGTAGCCTTTACGGTACTCTGCGCCAACCGGGCGCCCAGGTCGACCATCATCCTTTATTGTTGTGCATCAAGATATTAAGAAACATTCTCAACCATTGCCAACAAGTTGGCCCGTTTATTGCTCTAATAAACAATGCATTGATTATCGGCAACCATTGGAGCAAACAACATGCGTGTGGCTTTAGCCACCTGGCAAGACAGAATATCGCCCGTGTTTGACGTGGCCCGGCAGGTGCTCCTGGTGGAGCTGGCGCAGGGAAAAATTGTCAACAGGCGCCTGACCGATCTGACCGGGCAGTCGCCGCGGGAACAAGTCGAGCAACTGACGGCCATGGGGGTGCAGGTATTGATTTGCGGCGCGGTTTCACGACCGCTGGCCATGATGCTGGCGGCGGCGTCGATTCAGGTCATACCATTCACCGCCGGAGAAGTGGAATCGGTGCTGACAGCCTGGCTCGCCGGCAGGTTGCCGGGTCCGGAATGGGTGATGCCCGGTTGCCGCTGTCGGCGCGGCCGGCAGGGGCGTCGCGCAAAATGTGTTAACAGACAAGCAGTAAACAGACGAACAAGGAGACAGAATGAAAATTGCAATCACATCTTCCGGTAAAAACATGACGGACATGCTCGACACCCGGTTCGGGCGCGCCAAATACTTTATAGTAGTGGACACGGAGACCGGCAAGGGCGAGGCGCATGATAACCAGCAAAACCTGAACGCCGCACAGGGCGCCGGGATTCAGGCGGCCCAGGCGGTCGCCAATCTGGGTGTGGCGGCCGTCATCTCAGGCAATCTGGGTCCCAAGGCTTTTCAGACGCTCCAGGCTGCGGACATCAAGATGTATCTTTGCGATCAGGTGCCGGTAGCCGAAGCCGTGCAACGTTTCCAGGCCGGTGAATTGAAGGACTTACAATCCGCCAACGTGGCGGGACATTGGTAATATTGCACTAAAACGTATAATCAGGAGGTGACAATCATGCCCAGAGGAGATGGAACAGGACCAGGCGGACAAGGACCGGGAACAGGTCGCGGTATGGGCGGTGCGGGATTCGGCACAGGTATGGGTGGCGGACGTGGACGCATGGGCGGGCCAATGGCCGGCGGGCCCGGCGGACAATGCATCTGCCCGGCCTGCAGCCGGACCGTGCCACACACGCCCGGACAACCCTGCAGTTCGATAGCCTGCCCGCAATGCGGCAAGCCGATGACCCGCCAGGGATGACCGGACTGTATTATTCAGGAAAGACGACAAAAGTTATACAGAAGGAGACTCTTGCAAAACCACACGAGCACGTTCAGACTCGGCTCACCGAGACGGTTCGCCCTACCTGTTTCGGCAGTAATCCGGGAAGGT
>JAIVGW010000270.1 GCA_020201415.1 Lentisphaerota bacterium | reverse complement strand
GGCCCCAGCAGGGCCGATTGCCCGGCCTTGCCCAGCCATAACTGCGCCTGCACCACCACGGAAATGCCGGTCATCAGCGCCACCAGCATGACGAACTTCAAAGCCTCGAAGCCGGTGAACAACACCTGCCGCGCGAAAACCGCCCGCGTCGTGCGCGGCCAGTGGCGCGGCCGCGCCGCCAGACACAACAGGGTCCAGCAGGCGGCGACCAGATAATTCAAGCCGCGCGCTCTGGCAATGGTGTTGGCTCCCAGATTTCCCAGAAAACTCATTGTCCGCGCCTTTGCTGGTAAATGACGGCAGAACGCCGTCCGGCTCCACGCTCACTGCGCGGATCCGGCCGCCTTGAGTTCCGCGATCAAGCGCTCCATGCGCCGACCGTATTCAATGTAAATTTCCGCGGCATTGGTCTTGCGCGGTTCGTTCGGGTCGTGATGCACCGCGGCCATGTGCGGCTCAATCGAGACGCCTCCGTCATAACCCCGGGCCAGCATATCGGCCATGATGCGGCGCACCTCGCCATCGCCTTCGCCGGGATAGCAGTAGATCGGCTTGTCCCGGTCGGGGGTCATGCGGCCGTCCTTGATGTGGATGTAGGCCACATGTTCGCGCACCTGCTCGTAAAACTCCCAGGCCGATTGCTTGGGCTGCGGCGCCGGGCGGTTGCGGTCGTTCGTGAAAACGGGATTTCCCGTGTCGAAAACCAGTTTCAATCCCGGCACATTTTCAATCATCCGGAGGGTGTGCTTCCAGCTCATGCCGCCGTAATTCATGCAGTTTTCATGCACCGGCACGACGCCGGCATCGGTGAACATGCGCAGAATTTCGCGCAACCGGCGGAAGCGTTCCTCATCCATCTGATCGTCATGATCGGCGCCATCATCGCGTTTGCGCACGGCGTAACTCATCATGCGCACCATTTTCGAACCCAGGCGCTGCATGCGGGGAATGCAGCGGCGGACTTCTTCCAGCGTAATGTCGAACGGATCGTCGATTTCATGCTTGTAGTTGCCGATGGCCGAACCGAAGCAGTTGACGCTGAGGCCGGCTTCCCCCAGTTGCTCCACGACCTTGGCGAAGGCTTTGTCGGAGATGTCATGCAAATTACCGCTCTCGCCGTCGATTTCCACATTACGCGCTTCAATGTTGTGCCAGCCCAGTTCCCTGGTAACCCGCATCTGTGTGGCCAGATCCTTGCCCGCCTCGTCCGCAAACCCGGTCATGTACATTATATGTCGCTCCATGTATGGGCCACCTGGCCCGGTTGACAAAAACCAATTCATGCCGGATGCGCACGCTGAACTCCGGGAGGCACGAAATCATGCCGCGGACCGGGCTGCCTGGAGGTGCGCCGGTCCGGGCGCCCGGCAGTCTTTCTGGTGCTGGGCCGTCAGCTCGTGGCGGCGGAACGCATCGAAGTTCTGGGGCTGGCCTGCACCGCGGAACTGTCGGACGGCTTGCCGGCCCGTGATCTGTTGCATGGTGTGCGGCAGGCCGGCGGCGTGCCGGTGCTGCCCTGGGCGCCCGGCAAGTGGCTGGGCGCCCGCGGGCGCCTGGTGGCGGAGCTGGTGGCCGCAGGGCAACCGGGCCCGCTGCTGGTAGGTGACACCACCCTGCGGCCGGCCGGCTGGCCGTCACCCGGCCTGGCGCGGGCGTGTCTGCCCTGTGTGCCGGGATCCGATCCTTTGCCGCTGCCCGGTGAGGAACGCTGGCTGGGTGCCTACGGGTTTTGTTATCGTGCTGAATTCGATGCAGGCTGCCCCGTGACGGAATTGCGGCGCATTCTGAGTCAGCCGTCGCCCTTGCTGGAGCCGGTAGGCCGTCGGGGCAGCCTGGCTGTGACCATTCAGCGCCTGGCGCGCCTGAAGCTGCGGAAGCCAGACGCGTGAACCAGGCAGGTTGGAGAAGATTTTTTTGTCGGTGTCTGCCGGGACAACGGCGCCCCAGTTGCAGACATTACGGCGGACCGGACACGCAGCGCGCCGCCGCGGCCACCCGGTACAAGCGGCCATCCGCCGCCTGACAGCGGAAATTTTTGCGCAGGCGCGGACCTTTGATCAGGATATTCCGGCCGTCCAGCGAGAAGGCGGCTCCCTGGGGCAGTTCCTCCAGCAGGTGTCCGTTGCCGTGCTGGTCATGGCGGCTGAGCTGCAGGGCCAGCCCGGTATCGGCGTCCGCGGTATATAGCGGCCGGCCGGCATGCCGCAGAAGATGAGGACGTAAATCAGCAGGAAAGAGTTGCAGATGTTCGCGCAGCATGCGGGTGAAGACGGTCTTCCACGCGCGGCCATGGGGTCGTCCGCCGATCCGGCTATGCGCTGTTTCGGCATGCGCGATTTCATGCAAAATGGTAAGAAAAAATTGCGGTGCATTGTCGGTGGCATTCACGGTGATACGACTGTAGGCCCGCGTCGGCGCCAGGATGTGGTCGCCGTGCCTGGTCCGCCGCCGCCGGGCGAGGCGCACCATTATCGGAAACCGGTAAAATTGTTGTTCCAAAGCCGCGTGCGCGGGAACGTCCAGATGCGGGGCGACCGCTTGCAACGAGCGTGTGACCAGGGGCGCGATACTGCCGCTCGTGCTGCCCGGCGCGCGCGCTTGTTGCAAACGGTGCCTTGGATATGCGCCGACGATGTGTTGCATGAAATGCCGGCCGATTGAAGGCGCCAGCAGGAGGTTCGCGACAGTCTCGGGTGAGACACCGGCGTAACCATGCGCCCAGCCTGAATGCAGGCCCACCTGCAATTCAGCCGTAATCGGCTGGTAGCGGCACCAGGCCAGCAGGCGCGAACGGAACCGGATTTCCAGCATCGATGTCATGGCGCGGTTTCCGATACCGGCGGCAGATGCTCCAGCAGAAATTCTTTCAAGTTGCGCCACCAGCGGCTGCTGGGCGAATAATTCAGGGTGTTATGTCCGGCAGCCTGGCTCCAGAGTCGCTTGGGTCCGGTGTAGGCCTCGTAAAGACGCCGGCCCGAATCTGTCGGCACCACCTCGTCGTTTTCGGCCAGCAGAAAGGCTGCCGGGCCCTGGTAATGCTTAAGCGCGGCGGCGTTGTTGTAGCGTTCACGCAGCAGCCAACGCACGGGGAAGATCGGGTAATGCCGTCGGGCGACATCGGCCAGGCAGGTAAAAGGTGTCAGCAGGATCAGTCCCTGGATGCGTTGCGGCATGCGCGCCGCCAAGGCCGTGGCTACGCCGGTGCCGAGCGATTCGCCCAGCAGGAATAAGGGGCGTCCATCGTCCGGGATGGTCTGTAGCGCCGCGGTGGCGGCGTTCAGGATGCGCGCTTCACTCGGTGTGCCCGGGCGCGCTCCGTAACCGGGGTATTCTAACAGGAACACTTCCCAGGGGGCGCTGCCGGCCTCCGCCTGCAGTCCCCGGGCCAGATAAATACGGTGCAAAGCATAGCCGCCATTGCCATGAAAAACAATCACCCGCGGTGCGTTCTCGCCGCCCGGAGCGTGCCAGCCGATCAGCTCTTCGTCCTCGTTGCGCCATGGCAGCAGCCCGCCGGCTTCCGCCATTTGGAGAAGATCCTCCTCCGTGTCCTGCCGGGGATGATAGATATAGCGCCGCTGGGCCATAGTCAAGAGCAGCAGGGTGCCGAGATAAGCCAGGCCGGCAATCCGCAGTCCCGCGGCTATGGGATAGGGAATGCGACTCAGGAATCCGATAGGCGTCATTGCAACGGTTCTCCACTACGGGCTGGCGGTCCGCCACGCGTACAGTCCCGGCCGGGCCCGGCGGCGTTCAGTTTTCCTGAAGCTTCTCGTCTATTGCCATGCCGAAATGCCGTCCGCCGGTTTCCAGTTTTACCAGCACCTGGTCGCCGGGCTGCAGGCGTGAGACGGAAATGGGCGTACCGTCCGGCCGGGTCAGGTTGATGGTCTCGGCATTCTGCAGATAGACGGAAATCTCCCGTCCTTCAACTTCCGCGAACACCAGCAGCATAGGGCGGCTTTCAGTTTTGCAGCGGCCGATATGCGCCGGGCGCGTGACACCCTGGGAGTTGACGACCATTACGGTGTCGCCGGTCCGCAGGTCGGACAGGTAGGAGGTCTGGTTGTCCGGGCGCAACAGGTAGGCATGCACAGCGCTGGCATTGACGCGGAAAGGGCGGGCCGCCACATAAGGATTTTCCTGCGTCTCCGCATGCACCAGGAAAAACGCGCTGCTGGTATTGCCAACCAGCATGCCTTCGCCCTGGGACATGGTCGAGCAGGTGTCGATGCAGACCCGGTCGCCCATGCCGCTGGGTTCGACGCGGCTGACGGTCGCCGTCAGCAGTTCCAGCGGCGGCGCGCAGGCATGCACCTGGGCAATGATGGCGCGGGCAGCCTGGGGGTCGGCGCCGGCAATCAGAACGCCATGCACGCCTTTTTCCAGGACGCCCAGCATGGTGCGGGCCTCGTCGGCGCTGCCGACGGTCACCATCAGGCGGTCGCGCCGGGCCAGCAGGTTTTCCAGGGGGATGATGGTCCAGTCGCGCATCTCCAGCAGCAGCATGGCTTCAGTCGGCACGCGCGCCGCCCGCGCCTCGTCTTCCTTGGACTTGATTTCCATGACGATTACATCCCGGCCGGGAATCAGATCGCCGTCTTCCGCCACGGTAGTCACCCGGCCCAGCTCGCGGGCCTTGGCGGTGTCGCCGGGCGCCAGCACCAGCGCATCGGCGCCGGCTTCCAGGGCGGCAATCGCCAGTTCCTTGTCCCAGGGAATGATTTGAACCCAGGCTTGTTTCATTTTTTCGCTCCAAGGAAGGCCGCGGCTTCGCTCGCGGAAATTTTTTCATGCACAATACGGTTGATAGCCGCCACCATGCGGGTGGGATCGGCATGCTGGAACACGTTGCGGCCGATCGATACGCCGGCGGCGCCGGCCTGCATGGCGCCGGCCACCATTTCCATAATTTCCGCGTCCGACTCCATCTTCTCCCCGCCGGCAATGACCACCGGGACCGGGCAGGCGGCGGTGACTTCTTCAAAACTGGCGGGCGTGCCGGTGTAGTTGACCTTGACGATATCCGCGCCGATTTCGGCCCCGACGCGGGCGGCATGCTTGATGAACTTGACGTCATATTCATTGGGGATTTTTTCACCCCGGGTGTACATCATCACCACCAGCGGCATGCCCCATTGCGTGCAGGACTTGGAGACGCTGCCCAGATGCTCCAGCATGTCGTCATCCGAAGGCGCGCCCAGATTGACATGGATGGAAACACCGTCCGCGCCCATCTGGACAGCCTCTTCCACGGTGCAGACCAGGACCTTGCCGGAGGGATTGGGGGAGAGGCTGGTGCTGGCCGACATGTGGATGATCAGGCCGATGTCCTGGCCCGACTGGCGATGACCGGCGCGGACCAGGCCCTTGTGCATGATGATGGCATTGGCGCCGCCGGCCACGACGTTGTCCACCGCGGTTTTCATGTCGATCAGCCCGGGGATCGGGCCCACGGTCACGCCGTGATCCATGGGGACAATCACGGTATTGCCCGTCTGGCGGTTGATAATACGTTCCAATCGAATATGCTTGCCGATCATCATGGCCGGTCTCCAGTAAAAATGTTGCGGCGCATAAGCGCCAATCAGTAAAACATAGAAAGTTAAGAAAAACCGCGCCGGATGTAAAGGATTTACCGCCAGCGCCGCCGCTATTTCAGCACTTCGGCTTCCGTCACAATCATCAACTTGCGGAATTGACCGGGCGTAAGATTGACCGCCTGCCTAAACTGCCGGGTGAAGTGGCTCTGATCGCAATAGCCGCATTGCTGGGCAATGCAGCTGAGGTCAAGGGCCGTGGTGGCCAGCAAGCGTCGGGCTTCCGCCACCCGGATTTCGGCGAGGGTGGCGTGAAAGGTCTTGCCGGTGTCGCGTTTAATGTGTTTGATGATGCTGGGAACGCTGGCGCCCACCGCCCGGGCTGCTTCCGTCAGGGTTGCCGGCAGGGCATAATTGGTTTCCAGCCAGGCCAGCACGCGCTGCGAAAGGGCCGGTTGCGCCCTGTCGGTCCGGGCGTGTCCGGCGGCGTTCAGGAGTGTCTCCTGAAAAAAATAGCAGACATCCTCGATTGTCCGGCATTGATCAAGTCGCACCGCCCGCCGCAATTCGTCCCCGGTCACGCCATGCCAATCGGCGCCGCGCAGCAGGGCGTCGCGGCTCAGCATGGCCAGCGGCACCCGCAGATGCGCCTTCAGGCGTATCAGGTTCCAGGCGCAAGTCTGCAACACTGTCGCCAGGTAGACGGCACATTGACGTCGCAACTGTTCCGGCTGGGCCGGTTCCATTGCCTGCGCTGCCAGGCGCGCGGCCCGGCGCGGCAGGGTGGCGGTCTGCGGCAATGGGTGAACGGGGCCACCGCCACGACCGCGTAAAGCAGTCCGGCCCAGCAGACATGATAAAAAGGCTCAGCCGATGAAAGGGCTTGGGGCGTGGCTTCCTCGTACACGGACAGGCAGCGCGCCGCCGAGCGCGGGTCATCCAGACACCATCGGCAAAAGGACGGCAGCTTGCCCACCGTGGCGATCTGCCGACTGGCCGCGTCGAAAAACAAAGATCCCAACCCGGTCTGCCGGGTCACTTCCTTGAGCATCCCCATTACGGCTTCGTTGGCAGTGTTGATTTTCACATATCAGAATATACCAAAGATAAATTGTAATATTCAATACTTATGCGACCGGGCTGGTAGATTGCCGACATGCTGGTGGTGGGTGGAGATCAGGTGACGGTTGTTGCAACAGGAGATGGTCATGCGGTTCATTGTCATTCGGGAAAATATCCATCGCACCCGGGGTTACAGGAGATGGGTCAAGTTTATTAAGGAGTCGTCATGAGGTCGCACAACGTCGAAGACCGTCTGCATGTTGAAATTCAAACGCCGAAACAGAATTCGGTGAACCTGGAAGCCGATCTGGAAAAGTTCGCCGAAAAATACCTGGCGGTGGTTAATGCCGGCTATGCGGCCTGTATCACCGACAACCCGATGGGGCTGCTGAGTTTTCAGGCCACGGAAATTATTCCCGAGCTGGACCTGCCGGTACGGCCGGGGCAGTTGATGATCCATCTCAACACCTTCCATACCAAGGCGGCGCTGGACGAAATTCTTGATGCGGCTGCTGAAATGGGCTGCCGGCAGCTACTGGTGGTTTCCGGCGACGGCAACGAGCGTCTGACGCGGCTGGCGCCCGAAGCCGTGGGTAGCACCGCGCTTACCGTGACCTCGGTGGAACTGCTGGCCTATATTCATAGTGCTTATCCCGGAGCTTTTGAATGCGGGGTGGCCTTCAATCCCTACGAACCGCAGACGCATGAGCTGGAAAAAATGCGTAAAAAACTGGAGGCCGGCGCCGGATTCATCTGCACCCAGCCGATCATCGGCCGTGACGAGCGGCTGGAGGCGTTGCGGCCGTTCGGGGTTCCGGTGATCATTGACGCCTGGATGTCGAAGAAGCTGCATCTGCTTTCGGAATGCGTCGGCTACACCATTCCCGAAGACACGCCCTATGACCCCATGGCCAACCTGGCGGCATTGCGCAGCAACTACCCGGAATGGGGACTGTACCTTGCGCTGCTGGGATACAAAACCCAGTTTCCTTTACTCAATGATTTTATGCGCCAGCCATTTTCAGTTGCGGATTCGCTGAAGTGACTGCAACCTTCATGGGTGTGCCGGTTCGTTATGCATTAGTAGCGACAGCAAATAGAGCGAAACGTAAAAGCCTCGGCCTCAACCCCCGCCTGGGGCGGAGCGACCTGACTGATGCCGATGCCGCGGGCGGGGGAGTCGGGACGCAGGCGGTAATCGTTGCGCGCCGGCGCCACGAACAGCGGGTCGGCCGCAATGCTGTTTTGCTCGATTCCCTGCCTTTGTGATTCTTCAAGATATGTGGTTGCTATTTTGGGGTCGGCTGTATTCCAGTAAACATTGCCTTCCACCTCGCAATCGCGAAGCAGCCCCTTGGGCCCTTCTCCGTGTACCCGTCCCTCGCGATAAAAGCAATGATCCGTATGGGTCGCGTATAAAATGTTGTTGCGAATCACGGTGCCCTGCAACGGCCCGACAGCCAGATGAACCATGCTCCGGCTCTGGCCGGCGATCATCGGGGCCGCCACGATATTGTTCGTGACCGTGTTTACCCCCTTGATCACGATCCCGGTCGACTTCACACCACCCAGATTAAAAATCACATTCCCGTCGATCAGCGTTGTGTGTTGGTCGTCATCACAGCGGATGCCTTCGGAAAAGTATTGGCTCGGGCAGTCATGCACCAGGTTGCGGCGCACGATGTTCCCGCGCCCGGCGCCTGAAATATAAATGCCGTTGCCGTCCCGCATGACCAGCATGACATGATGAATATCGTTGTGTTCCAGAATATTTTCTCTTGCATGCAGCAGGGGTTCGCGGCGTTCCCAGTCGGCGCGCCAGCGAGCTGGATCATGCCAGGCGCCCGGTTCGTAATCCGCACCCAAAATTTTGTCGACTTCATCCCAGCGGATGGTGCCGGCGCATTCCGATGTGTTGTCGCGCACGAGATTAATGCGCCCGCTCACCACGATGCCGGTGTAGGGTGTGTGATGCAGATGATTGTGCGTCACGCGGTTGTGTCCGCTCTGCCAGATGAAAATTCCGGGGGAGTGCCAGGTTGTCAGACCGATGTGGTGGATATGGTTGTTTTGAATGATATTGCCGCGATTCACATCCTTGGTCCCCGGTCCGTAACCGGCCAGCACAATGCCGCAGCCGCCCAGCTGTTCGATCTCGCAGCCCTCGACCAAATTGTTCTGAGCATGCAGATCCATCCTGATCCCCGTGCCGGCGCCGGCAGCAAGCCGGCAGGCCCGGACGGCGCAATTTTCGGCCGCGCGGAACCGGACCATGGCAGTAGGCCGGTCGAAGCCCTCCCAATCATGCTGCAGTCCCCGGCCGCTGCGTCCATACACCGGATACCGGTTATTGTGAACAAAAGTAAGCCCCTCGAAGCGGATACCCCGCACGGGATCATCCGCCGGGCCGTCTTCATGCGTAACA
>JAIVGW010000037.1 GCA_020201415.1 Lentisphaerota bacterium | reverse complement strand
GTCCTGGTCGAAGGCTATTTCCTTCGGGAAGCGTTGCGCCAGGTAGGGTGTGACCAGGGTCAAACCGTGCCGCGCGTATTGTGCGTCGCCCCAGTCCCCCGCAACGTCATTGGCGGCGATCCAATAGTTGGTCCAGAAAACACCCTGCTCATCCTGCTCAGATTGGATGGGGCGGGCATCAGACCGTTGCGGTACCCTCCCGACCACGGCGCGATAATCCGTTTCCATGAAGTGGGGATAGGTGTCCTGGTACATGTAGAGGGGGTCGTCTTTAAAGGGTAAGACAACCGGATCGAGTTCCACAGACGTGCCGCGCGGGCTGAAAACTTCGTCGGATTCGCCCAGCGCGAAGGTCACTTCGCGGGGCGACTCGGGCGTGTTGAATTCAAGTCCGTAGTCGCGCACCCACAGATCATTAGTGTCCTCGGTGAGCACCAGCGAGTGCGTCATGCGCAGGTACGGACTGCCCGCGGCGAAATAAAACCACATCCGCGCCCGGGCCACGCGCTCGCCATCGCCGGTAACGTACCAGCCCTCGCGGCGTATGACCAAGCGCAGCGGGCCTTGCTTCAGGATTTCGGTTTCAATTTCCGCGCGTTCACCCGCCACGCGGGCCAGCCGGCCTTGATTGTCAACCAGGTAGGCGCCGTCGCCGGCGTTGGCGAGGATAGGCGTGTCGCCCATGCGCGCGGCATCGGGCAGCAGCCGGTCAGGGAGGAACGCATACACCGCCACGCCGGTGTCGATGGTCAGTTCGCCGTCCGCGCCCTTTTGCACGACAAGCGGATTCTCCGGCGCGCTCCGTGAGGCGTCCCCGCCAAATTCGACCCGGTATGCGTCCTGGGGGCTGCCGGTAAACCCCGCCAGCGCCCAGCGTATAGTGCCGTCGCGCCACGTGGCTGCCACATCGATCTGTGCGGGAACTTCATGGCCTGCGGCATCGACGAGCCTGATTTGCGCGGCATCATGCAGTTCGCCCTCGGAAAACGGCAGTCCCGCGATCAGGGGCCACGGTTCGTCCAGTCCGGAAACATCGTTGATCCGCAGTTCGAAAGTTCCCGCCATTGCGGCCGTCACCGCGCTCACGCATAGAACCATCATTGACAAAGGCAGTCGGGTATGGGCCATTTTCGTTCTCATGTTATTTGTTACAGTTCCGTTTTGAATTCCACTTTAATTGACGGGGTTCCTTTGCATTACCTACGGTAATTTATTGAGTTCCCGCTCAGCCAGGCGAGATTGAATTGATAGTGAAGTCCACTGGAAATCAAGTGGATCACGCCGTCCGGGGTTTGGGTGGCGGCGAGATAGCCTTCCGGTTCGGCGCTGTCGAATGCACATGTAAATTCGCCGGTATGGCCGCGTCCGTCGTACGTGCCGCTGCCGGGTGTCAGCAGTTTTTGAACGGGCCAGGTAGCGCCTTCATCAAAGGACAATGCGGCATACATTCCGTATCCGGTGAATGCCCTGCCGTTGCCGTCCTCGAACGTCATGCCCTGCCACTGTTCGCGTGGGATTTTGTGGCATGCATCCGTGAAGGACACCAGCAGAATAGGGCCTTCCCGCAGACGCATTAATACCAGGCGCTGCGCGTTGCTGATCGGCGGAAACGGGCCGGCATGATAGGACCAGGTCGTGCCCTGATCTTTCGAGATGCTGATGGGCATGCGGCCATCGATCTCCTGCGCACGGCCGCAGGCAAGCAGCCGGCCGTCATTGAGTCCGACCACTCCCGCGTGGATGCCGCGGATATCGCCGCCGGGGTCTTTCCAGGTTTTTCCACCGTCACGACTGATGTGCAGCGCTGTGGTTCCCTGGTTACCCGGCCCGCCGTCGCAGGGCTGCAACCAGAGACCGTTGGGCGTGACGTGAGTGCCCGCTATCACTTGGTTGCGCCTGCGGTAGCTCGCGTCCTCCGCGAGCGGCCGAGGCGGGGTCCAAGTCACGCCGTTGTCGCGACTTTCGCGGACCAAAGCCAGCAAGTTTTCCCAGCCTTTGACGTCTTCCCGCCCCATGCCGTTGAAATGATACAGCGTGCCGGCGCCGTCATGGAACAGGGCGGTTCCGGTCATGTTGCGGTTGGGGGCCTTGAAGAACTCGGCGGCCGGCTCCCATGACTGTGTGCCCGCGCGCAACCGGCTGGCTAGAATGGTCATTTCGGTGCCCGCTTCTCTAATGGTCGAGAACCAGGCGGCGAGCAGATCGCCGTTCGGGCACCACGTGATCGCCGGGCAATGGTTGTGGGGATGGAATGGTTCTCCGGCGTCAGCCGGCGGAATGACAAACGGGATAGGCGGTGCGAAGAACGGTTTTCCAGCACCGCATGGTTCTCCCCAGGTCTTCTTTTCAGCCTGGTTGAAGTCTTTCGCCCATAGTGGCGTCTCGTTCGTCGGCTCGGGTTCAACCGCGGTCAGACGGTCGCCGGAATCCGTCACCCGTATTCGTCGGTAAGTTGTCGTGTTCATTTCGGCATCCTTTAGTAGTTGCGTTTAAGTGTCAAGCATATTGGCGTCATCAATCTTGTTTTACCTTGCCGGTTTCAGCCTGCGAAATTTTGAGCATTTTGCGCTGAACGCGCGGATCGCCAATGAGCGGCAGCGCCGCCTTGAAATCGGCCTTGGCCCTAGCCCGGTCGCCGACGGCGTCATAGGCGCGGCCGCGGGCATAGTATCCTTCCCCGGCCGCCCAGAATGGCCAGGAGCCGAAATCCTCTTCGCCAAACTTTGCAATCACCTCCGCCGCTTTCCTTTGGTCGAGCAGGTTTTGCATGATGACGGTTTTTTTCACCGCCTCGACGGGAATGCGGGCGGCGAGTTCATCCGCATGTGTATAGTCCTTCAGTCTGCGGGCCTCGGAGGCCGCCTGTTTCAACGCGTCGGATTGCTGAAGATCGGAGAGTTGGCCTTGGGATCCGTCAACCAAAGCGACCAGCGCCGTCAACGCCTCGGTCTTCGGCAGTTTCTTCGCCGCGCGGACCGCGGTCATGTAATTCGTCACCGTTGGATCGGCCTCGAATTTATGACACAATCCCGTGTACAGGTGCGCGAAACTCAAAGGGACATGAAACCCCTTGCCCGTGGGCGAAAGAGCCGAGTGCTCAACCCCGTTTTCGCGTTTGCGCTGGCGGCAGATGTTGACGAACCACGGCAGGCTGATCGATGGAGGGCGGCCCACCACCTGGTGCAGGGGATCATCCGCGTTGTCGGTCACGGGAATACGGATTTCGGCCGTCCAATGATCGTCGGCCACATGCGTGGCCACCTCGGCCATGGAGTCCCATTCGGCGATGCCCTCCGCGCGGTCGAGATCGCAAACTGCGCCAGCCGGGTTGACGGCAATTTGATAATAGGAATGCATGGGTGTTTCCAACAGAATTTCTACCGTGTCGCCATAAAAGATCGCCATGTCACCGCTCTTGATGGCCGTGACGTTCGGCTTCTCGCCGGGCACTTCCTCGCAGCGGACGGCGAAGTACAGGTCGTTGTCGCTCCAACCGGTTTTCACCGTGGTCCCCAGGGCCGGCCACCGGCCGGTTTGCGCATCGCGCAGCCGGCCGACGGAACCGGGATTGATCTTTTTCCAGAACGGCTCGTCGAGCTGGCCGTCTATGACGATGTCCTTGGGTTCCCCTACCAAGCGCAACTGCGGCACCACGCCCCGTTTCTGATCCAGTTGGGACGATTTCATTCGTAGGCCGTTGAGGAACTGGTCCAGCGGCGCCAGACGCCGCGCCTCGACGCTCTCCGGCGCCACTTTCGCTTTCGCTTCATCGAACAGGGCCAGCGCCGCGTCGATCTTTTCCTTGTCCTTCTCCATCTCCGACCAGTTCGTCTCGCAGTAGTTGAAGAATGTCTTCATGACGTCGCCGGCCGGTCCGTAAAGCAGGCGGCAATACTCATCGAGCAAGGCCGCGGGATCTTGCTCCTTGCCGCCCCAATACATCCGGGCCGTGAAGTAGATTTGAAACGCGTTGAACGCGTTGTTGCCAGCCGATCTATCTTTCCGGATGCCAAACAGATGAACGCCTTCGCCGCGTGAAACGCCTTTGGTGTCGTTGATGTCCTGACCGACGGTACGGGCCGCGAAGCTGGGCATGTAGTAGCTACCACCAAAAAACGTGTTCTCAAACATCTCGAGCGGGCGGTCGGTTAGCGGCAGCCAGCTTTCGCGCCACGCGCGGAACTCGGCCTGTGCGGCCGGGGGATCATTTGGTCTAAAGCGCCCATTGCAGAGGCTCACTTGCACGTTCGGTTCGAGCTTGGCGATGTTCTTCGGCGGCAGCCGGTAACGATTGTACGCGACGCAGTAAATGAGCTTTCCCGGGTGCGTCTTGGCGATTTCCTTCGCCACGCGGTTGACGAAGCCCCACACGTAGTCCGAGTGCCTGCCCTGCTGGGGGCGTTCGAGATCCTCCTTTCCTTCGCACAACGGGCACTGGCACATCGAGATGAAGGCGTCAGGCGGCATCACGGAAACGCCTTCAACATCGTACACGTCGAACTGGGCGCGGACACAGCGCGTCATTTCCTGGAACAACTCCTCGCTCGAGTAACAGAATTGCTTGATGTCACGTTTACCCCCGTACATTGCGAACCACTCCGGATGAGCGGCGAATATTTCCGGACGTTGCAACAGACTCACGCCATGCACCGTCCACGCCCGATAAGGCGCCCGCGCGCCTAATCGGTAGGTCCAATCGCCCATATTGTGCGAGAAGGCGCGGATTTCAAAGTCGGGCCGCACGGTCCGGTCGATCCGCGGTAGGGCGATCGATTTCATCCGCGGCACAATCTCGCCCAGTTCACCCGGCAGCAGCCAGCGCACGCCGAGATCCCGCAGAAAGGCGGCGACCGCGTTGTACGACCCCCGCTCATCGTATGTCCACATTTCGAACCTCTTATTGCCGGGGCTTGGGGCCGCGTCGGGTAGGCCGATTGTGGCCGGAATACGGCGACGTTGCTTCCACATGAGACGGGCATGAGCCGGTATCCACCAAGGGCCGCCGGCCGCCTCCTCCCATTTCTGTTGCGCCCACTCATGTTCTTCGGCGGTGCCGCCGCGGCGCGACCAAATCTTGGGCGGGACGAAATCCGTATCGTCGCCGATGAAGACCAGCCAATCGTCCCCCGACACAAGGCGATAAGCCCCGTGTTTCAGTCCTTCGGCGGTGACGCCGAGTTTGTCGGTGTGCAGGCTGCGACCGACGAAAAGTTTGACGACCCCCTCGCCGCTCGGTTCGGTGACGATCGGCAGCCGCGCGTCGGTCATCTTTTGGATGTAGTTTTGCAGGTCGTCCGCGGCCAGGCGCACGGTCCGCGCGGGCTTCTCGGCGATGACGATTTCAGCATTGGCC
>JAIVGW010000474.1 GCA_020201415.1 Lentisphaerota bacterium | reverse complement strand
GTGCTGGATTGCGCGCATAACGAGTCCAAGGGCGCGCCCAACGGCATCGGCCTGGTAAAACTCATGGGGCGTGATTCGGGCTTTATCGCGGCGGCGGCCACGCTGGCCAGCCAGGAAGTCAATTTCACCATCATTCCCGAAGTGCCCTTGAAACTGGACGGCCCCAAGGGTTTTCTTAACATATTACGCCAGCGTATCCTGGCCCGGCAGCATGCCGTGGTGGTGGTGGCCGAGGGCGCGGGACAGGATCTGCTGCCGCAGGGCAAGGATGTCTATGACGCTTCCGGGAACAAGCTGCACCAGGACATTGGTCTGTATCTGCGCGACCGGATCATCGAGTATTTCCGCCGGGAAAACACACCCGTCAATCTAAAGTACCAGGAGCCGGGTTATTTCATTCGCAGTGTCCCGGCCAATTCCGAGGACAGCCTGCTGTGCGACCAGTATGGCCGGTCCGCCGTGCATGCGGCCATGGCCGGCAAGACCGACATGGTGGTGGGGTTCTGGTCGGGCTATTTCATGCATGTGCCGATTCCCATGGCCGTCGCCTCCCGGCGCAAGGTATGCCCGGAAAATTCGTTATGGACCAGTGTGATTGCCGCGACGGGGCAACCGCGTCGTTGGGAATAGCGGTTCAGACGTAGGCAAAGGGTCACCATCAAGGCCGTCAGTTTATCATGAGTGATCAGCAGCGCCAGCCCCAGCAGCATTCCTCGCAAGGTCCTCATGCCATTATCATTGAAATTACTTTCAAAAGTCCAGACGGTTGCGACGACGCGCAACCCTCCAGTGCTAAACAGTAGGTCTTCTTAGTATTTGGAGGGTTGCGCTTCGTCGCAACCATTTTTGCGCAGACTTTTGAAACAAGATCCCTATATGGAAAAATCAGGTAAGCCCATGGTCCAGCACCTGATCCACGGCGGTGGCCGTGGCCTCATCCAGCTCCCATTCGCCGGCCCGCAACACATCCGTCTGGCGGGGATGACGTACGCCGACAATGGCGGCGGTCACGGCGGGATGATTCAATGTCCAGGCAATGGCCAGTTCAGCCATGGTGTGGCCGGCCGCCGCAGCCAGCGGCGTTAATTCTTCCACCAACGCGAGATTGCGTTCCAGCAATGGCGGTTGAAATTGCGGATCTCGCCGGCGATGATCGGATTCCGGCAGGGCCACCGCACGTTCCGTCGAAAATTTTCCGGTGAGCAGCCCCTTGTACATGGGACTGTAACAAATTACGCCGATGTTCCGCTCCCGGCAGAACGGCAGAAT
>JAIVGW010000036.1 GCA_020201415.1 Lentisphaerota bacterium | reverse complement strand
CCCTGTTCCCGCAACAGGGCAAAATCCCAGTTAAAGGGCACCCCACCCTGACCAACCTTGCGGCCGTTGAATGGAGCGCGCAGGCCGTCGGCCGGTCGCGGTTTGCCGTCAGGAAACAGCCAGTCCAAGGTCTCCTGGTATTCCCGCACCTTCTGCTCCAGGAGACCGAAGGATGTCCAGTTCGGCAGCATGCGATAGGCCCGGTACATGTGAAAAACGCTCGCCACACTGTGCAGGTACCGGAATTCGGCTTCCACCAGTTCCACCCGGGCCCTGATGTTCTCAGCCTCCGCCCGCGCCGCGTGGTTCTTACCAATTTGCTCCTTGGCGCGCGCCAATTGATGGGTCATGTCATTAAGCACCTTGGGTGGAAAGAAATGCGTTTCAAAATCACCCGCCATGGCATCAAACTTATGGGTGCGCACCCGGTCCAGCAGGGCATAGACCTCCAGCCGCCGATGCATCAAGTGAAAAAAGGCGCGCATCGGCGCAGCCGCTTCACCGAAGGCGGCGTCGATGAATTCACGCTCCAACTGGTCGGCATCGCGTGACGGATCGGCCAGCGCCTTACCGAAGGCGTAATAGGAAGGGGCAAACAGCCCCCAGGCCGCCAGCCCCTGGTCCAAACCGCCGCACAGATAAATCCCGCGCACCCCGTTGTCGGCGAACAGGCGCACTTGATCGACGGCGTATCTGGGTGACACGTGCGGCCGGGCCCGCCCCCAGTTATAGATGTAAACACTTTTCTGCACATTGAAAGGCCGCCAGGCATCGAAGTCGGCCGGCGTGTAACGCGTCATCTGAATCACCACATTATCGGGAAAGTTGGTGAAACTAAGAGGGGGATCTCCGGTCTGGCCGTAAGACAACAGCATAATTTTTTTACCGGGCCGCCGTTTTTGCATCTCCTCGGCCAGCTTGCGGTGAACGATCCAAATCCTTTCGCCAATATTAGGATGCAGCGCCTGACATGCGGGGCATTGACAGGCTACATAGCCGTCGGTCTGGGCCAATTCCACCCATGCATAACCAAGATCAAGCTGGCCTTCCATTTCCTGCAGCATCAGCTCCTGCACCTCGGGATTGGAGATACACAGATGATTGCCGTGGGAACTGCGTGCGCCGCCGGAGAAGGCAAAGTATTCGGGATTACTTTCACCGTATTTTTCCGCCGGCACGGCCGTGTAGTAGGAATGTCCTCCGTAGGTACGCACGATCGGTGTCTGACCGAAAAAGTGATTGGCGATGGAATAGGCGTCATCGCGCGCCCGGCGCCCGATGACGTAATCGAAGATCGGGGTCCAGGCCACATTGAGATCAGCGGGGACGGCCAACCGCTCCAGCTGGGGATTCACGGCGCCGCGTGGGCCGGGCAGAACAAAGCGCACACCGACCTGGTCCTCCAGAAACACGGTTACCGCCCGCATGGTGCCCTGATACCCGAGACTCTCGCGGCCCTGGATCCCGGCCGAGGCGTCTTCGCCCACCAGAAACAGGTCAGCGCCCACCACTCTTTGCAGAAATGACCAGCCCTTGATCTCGTCCACCGGCAGTCCCGCCCGCCGGGCCGCTTCCGTCCGCCCCAGATAAATGGCCGGACCGCCTTCAAATTCACTCTCCTTGACCAAGGGCAATTTAACCCCCGTGGTCAGCTCGAGCCGCTCGCGCAACAAATCAGCGGCCGCGCCCAGGCGCTTGCCGGGATCATCGGCGTCCGGCACGACTATGGTATAGGCCGACTGCCCGTTTTCGACTATGATCAGTTCCTGTTCCGGTGTCTCCGCCCTGATATAGCCGGCCACACATACCGCCATCATTGCCAAATAAAAGATCCGCTTCATTTATGCCCCTCCGGATTACCCTACATTAATACCTGAATTTTGCACAAATATTGGCGTTGACATGATTTTAAACAGCAATAAGAGGCTCAATTTAATTATTGCACGGTGGTCTCAAGTCTCCCATATGGTGATACGTTGATACTTTAAAAAACGCCAATATTCGGCGGCAGCCGGCCGCGCGCTTTTGGCGCACGGCTTTGTTGCGCGGGGCTTTGCGGTATGCTTATACAGCGGCACCCCGCGCGCCGCGCCCTGTGCCAAACTCGCGCGGTGCAAAATTCAGGTAATAACACATTTCTCAGTCTAAAAAACGCTCCCAGCGCGGACCGATGTCCGCACCGTTTTCGCCCGCACCGCGACAGGGACTGTCCGGCGGGAGAATCAAATCGTCAATCGACAACGGGCGGGCCGGGCCCACCTTGCCACTGCCGCCAAAGTTCACCTGAGCCGACAGCGGATAGCCCGGATCGGCCTCAATCCCGTGCGGGTCCTGGCCAAACTCCTCCTGCCAGCCCTGGAGGCCCCGCACGGCGGTACGCGAGGGACGACGTCCCAGCCAGGCGACCACCCGGTGTTCATTCTGCTGATCCCAGCCGAAGCAATTGTAATCCGAGTCCATCCGGTCAACCCCGACGAACAGGTTGCTGCCCCATTTGTTCTCGCCCAGGCTTTGATAGATGTTGTTGCGCAGTTCAGTTGGGGCGCTGAAGGCCGCCATCAACAGCCGGCTGCGCACTATGGCATTATGATGGAAGTGATTGGGACCACGGCCGCCAACAAAAAACGAGAACCAATTGCCTATGAAGAGACTGTCCGACACCATTAAAGGCGCCGCTGCCGGAGGCGCACCCGGCATCGTGCCCAAACCCTCGGCCACCAGGCCAACCATGAAGCGATGCCGCCCTTCCATGACACAGGCCTTAAGCTCCACCCCGGTCGACCCGGAGATCCGCACCAGTCCGGCATAGCCGGGCCACCCGCGATAGCCGCCGTTATCATGATTGCGGGCCTTTTCAAACACCAGGTTTTCCAGGGTAATGAACGACTTGCTCATTAGTTGCACAGCATGTGAACGACCGGTGCCGTCACCGTCAAACCCGCCATCCAGAAACACCGTCAAGGGACGTTCCGCCCTGAAGGTTATGCGGCCTTGTTCACTGGTGCCGGTCTGCAGGGGACGCAGCAGCTCCAGGTAACGCCCGGGAGCAATGGTAACGGTATCGCCCGCCCGGGCCTCGCGCGCGGCCTTATGCAAGGAACGCCAGGCTGTTGTCGCAGATAAACCGTCCCGGGCATCATCGCCGTCCGACGCCACATACAGCAGACGCGGTTCCGGATCGGCCGCGGCCGTGGTGAAGCTATAGTCCGCGGACCAGACCAGCGGCGTTTCAGCGGCCATATCGATGTCAGCCGACTCATTATCCCCCTGGTCCTCCTCCGTATGATGATCACGGAACCCCACCCGGAAGTGATACGTTGTCTCCGGCTCCAGCCCCAGCAGGCTGACGGTGTGAAAGGTTTCATATTCTCCGCGGGCGCGCTCGGCACGGTCATAGGACTCGCCGTATTCCGGTGTTTTACCCCACTCGATCAGTGTGCCCGTGACACGGCCCGGCGTCCAGTAGGTGATATTGGCGCTGGTGCGCGTAGTGGAGACCACCTCCACTCGTTCAATGGCCTGGCGCGATACTGCCGGGAGCAGCACCTCGTGCGGCCCCACCGGTTTTTCATAACGTCCGCCATATGATGGGGGCCGGCCGGCGCGCGCGCGAAAATCGCCTCGGTAAGAATCGACAAAATCATCAATACTCGCAACATGCGATGCCAGGTCCATTCCGCGCAGGGCGCGCCATTCCTCCAAAGTCGCCGAGACCCCCGCAGGAGTCGCCGCCAGCGGTGCGCCGCCGGAGCTGATTGCAAAAGCGTTATACTCACTCCAAAAATCCCGGGTGTCACCGCGCAATTCAATTTGCGCCCCGGCGGCTGCCAGCAGTGAACTGACCAGTTCGACATCGTGTGACTCATCCAGCAGCAATCCGACACCGCCGCCCGCGACCGCGCAATGCTCCAGCGTCACATGGCGCGATGCGCCAACCACGATGCCGGCGCCGGGCGCGGCGCGGGTGACCCAGCACCGCCGCAACACAATCCCATGCGAACCCCGCACTTCAATAACGGCGGCATCCCCCGCCAACCCCAGACCTTCCAGTTCCAAATTGGCGCAATCCCTGATACGCAGTTCAGACAAAACGGCGCGGCCCCGGCCGCGCACCCTGATACGGATCGGATTAGTCTTTTCACCATGCAGTCCTTCCAGAACCAGCGTTTCGTCCCACGCGCCGGGTTCCAGGTAAAGCGTGTGGCCCGGCCGCAAGGCTGATACAGCCTGCCGTAAAGTGCGCCAGGCGGTCGCCTGAGCCGTGCCGGCGGCGCTGTCATCCCCATCGGGACTGACAAACACAACGGAAGCATCATACGGAAAAGCGCCACGATCCGAGCCGTCCGGCGCCGCGCCGCGCGCGGGACTGTCCGCCTGCAGTCGGTAATCCATGTAGGCCGGATCGGCGAAATGCCAATCGCGATTATTCATGAGCAAGTCGGTCTGCTTGATATACTCCGGGCGGGGTGAGAAGCCATAGGTGTTATGGCCCCCGGCATGCGCCCACAGGCTGCTCAAGCTCACATTGTTTTCAGCATGCAGACCTTGATCACGCGGCACACCCTTGGAATGCGAGCCTTTGATGATATTCCCGCGCAAAACGCAATCTTTCACCACCTCGCCGACGTCGTAAAACCGGACACCAGACTTGGACGAGTCATAAACGAGGTTGTTTTCAATGACAATTCCCAGGGCACGCGGCTTGGTGACATACACCTGCGACCCGGCCGCATACTTCGGCACATTGGCCCAGAAATGATTACCGCTGATTACACAATCCCGGCCGCCACGCAGTTCAACGGCATAGCCATTGCCATAAGCCAGGCAATGGCGCACCACCGCATTGGTTGGATCATTGCCGCGAATGGCGGCATTACCCATGCCGGTGAGCACCAGATCCTCCACTACCGTGTGATCCGCCAGCAAGATGCCCAGGCCGGTGGGCGACGGCACAATGTACAAATGACGCTCGGCGCTCTCGCTGTCGGAAGGATGCAGATAGATTTTACCGGCCGCCACATCATGATAAAACGTGCCCGCCAGCTCTTCCACATCGAGCAGTGACGGCATGGGCCGCAGCTGCCGGCCGGTGGAACTCTCCATCAAGGACTGCAAGTCAAGTTTGGTGTCGGCAACATAGGTGTATTCCAATCCATCTACCCGCGTCCAACCGGTAATCAGGGCCGGTGGTTCGCCAATAATGACCCGGCCGCGGCAGGCGCCACGCAGGGTAATCGGACGGCCGGGCGCGCCGGGATTGAGCACAATGCCCCCGGCCGCCGCATCATCCCCGGTCACGGCGCAAACAAACAATTCCCGGGCGCCGCCGGCCCCGGCCTCCATGCCGCGGACCTGCGGCCTGCACTGAAACCACAAGGCAACCACCAGCAATAACAACGCCACTTGAGATCGTCGCCAACCTGCTTGCATATGTTTCATGGTTGAGACCCTGTTTCCCATGCCGCGTGTACAAATCAGTTCGACATAGGCAGTTTATTCCGGCATACTACAATGGTCAAGCAACAGCCGTTATGGTTATCGAGGATGGTTTATAAAATCCGGAGATACGCATGCTGCCTTTCCGTGTAACCAGCGTAATCACATTCCGCTACGCCAAAAAAGGCACCTATGTCCAGGCGTATCACTCCATCACCCTGAGCCTGGCCGGCCTCAGAAAATGGCATTCAAACGGTGTGACCGTCAAGGACAACCAGCCGTTTTTCCTTTTGAGTGCCCGCGGCACGGAAATCGAATTCGACTATGACCATCAGCGCGAAACCTGGGGCATCATGCTGGATACCGATCACTGGCGCAGATCCAAAGCGCCCGGCATGCTGGAAATCCGCCTGGCGGGCAAGTGGACCCAACTGCCTATGCTTACGCAACTGGATCAGGCGCATGTTCCTCATTGGCAACAGGAAATGACGTTAATGCGCGAGCTGTTCATGGACCCGCTGCCTCTCAACTCCATCCGCCTGGAACTGGGCGTTATGGGTATTTTGCGCCATGTCCTCGAACAGCATGCCGGAACCACGGTAAAAAACACGCCGGCCCGGCAATTGAAGGTCCTGTTGGATTGCCCGGACTCACGCTTGAGGCCGATGCACGAGCTTGCCGGGCAAACCGGCTACTCGGCTGAACATATCCGGGAGCTGTTCCGCGCCGAATTCGGCATCTCGCCCAGCCAATACCGCACTCAGCGCCGGCTGGCGGAAGCCATGGACTGCATCGCGCACACCAGGCTTTCGGTGAAGGAAATCACTTACCGGCTGGGTTTTAAGCATGTCTCGCATTTCAGCTCAGAAAATAACGCCGCTGAAGACCTGAAAACTTTCAGCGAAGCTAAATATTTATCGTTGCAGGGGCAGACAGGTAATTTTACCAAGAATCCTGTCCGGGTTGGCGGCTGGTGATCTGCGTAATCGCGCAGTTCGTTCGCCTCAAAACATGCCTTTGCCGGACGTCACAGGCGGGAGGGTCCCGCCCAAAGTCGGGCGTAATGCGCCTTGCCCGTGCGGATCGGGGCATAAGCACAAGGCATGTTGCCTTACAAAGCCTTAAAAAGCATCAAAATCCGTCTCTTTTGCCTTCGGAGTGACTTGAAAGTTACGCTTTGCGTAAAAGGCGGATTTCCAGTGATGGCCAGCAGGCGCGGTCGCTGGAAGTCGTCTGACGGGCTACCGCCCGTAAATCGCACGTGATGTGTTCTTCGCATTGCCGAACGCTTGACCTAACGCGCTAGGGGAAGACGCGCTCCGGACCGGCTTTCACTTGTCGCGTTCAGGTCGTTGTTCGCTGTTAGAACCTGTCATGCTCGTCTGGTTCCCGGTCGGGAATCTGGGCGAGGGCTTCTTCGAACTTCTTCCGGCTCGCGCGAGCAGCGCGTTTGGTCAGGTAGTCCTCCGTCTCCAGCGCGGCGATCTTCTCCGCCACAGCCGTTGCAACGAACTGATTGATAGAGATACGATCCTGCTTGGAGAGGATTCGGGCTCGGTTATGCAGTGAGTCCGGTAACCTCAGGCTTATTGCACTCATTTCACTTCTCCTATTCTCGCCAGAAACTCCTTCGGCGTCAGGAGTTCAATTCCGAAAGACTTCGCCTCGGCGAAATCCCTCTTGTTGTATGTCACGATACAATCGCATTGGCCGGCCACAGCAACCTCAAGAACCATGTCGTCCTTCGGGTCTCTTTCTCTTGGCCTCCACAGAAAATGTATTTCATGTTTGCGACCGACTTTGCAGAGATAGTCAAGAATGCTTGATACGTAGATCCACGATGGCTTGTCGTGCCAACGATTTCGGCGTGCAACTTCCTCGTACTCTAAAACGAGCGGAACCGACAGGCTGACATCGAACTTCCCAGTACCAATCAAGCCCAGCAGATGAAACGATGGGCCACGCCGGGACCGCAATGCCGAGATGAGCACATTTGAATCCATCACAATCTGATATCTCTTGCGCATGCTGGTATCGTATATGATGCGACATGATCTGTCAATCTCTCAGTTTTATGATCTCGGCGAAAAGCTTGACCAGACGAGCGCGGGCGCGCCGGAAGCGGCGATAGCGCTCTGTCATCGGCTGCCACTGCGTCCATTTGCCTTTGGGCACCGTGCGCATGCGTTTACCACCCTTTTCCGGGACCGATAATACTGCCAAAGGATGCCACGTTTTATACCAGGATCGCGGCAAATGATCTGGCCGAATACATCGGAAAGATCAGCGGCGTAAAACCGGAGATAATTGAAGGAACGCCAGAGCCAGTTCCCGAGCACGCAATCTGGGTCGGATTCCAGCCAAAGCTGAAGGAAATATTCCCTGGAACTGACTTTGATTTCAAGAATCCAGAGGAGATCCTGATAAAATGCGACGGTAAAAATCTTGCGATAGTCGGGAGGGATGTTTGGGATGACCTAGTGAACCGCACAATCAAGGGTGGAAGTACGGAACAGGAAAGAAAAAATATTCTGATTGGATTCCTGATGGCAAACCGCGATGTAAAGGGATTTCAGTACGAATACGGTACGGTGAATGCGGTTTACACTTTTCTCCAGGACAATCTCGGTGTGCGCTGGCTCTGGCCGGGAAATGATGGAGAAGTGGTTCCAAAACAGGTAAAAATAGTTTTAAAGCCCTTTGAATTCCGCTATTATCCGAAGATCCGCATGAGGAGCGGAGTATTCTGCCCGATTGCCATTTACAAACAGGGAGGAGACCCTTATGTTGACTCAGGAGCGTGGGTTCGCAGACAGCGTGTCCAGCTCGATTCGTTCTATGCTCCGACAGGTGGCCACGGCTTCGGAAACTGGTATGACCGCTTTTACAAGGATCATCCCGATTATTTCGCATTGCAACCGGACGGAACTAGGGAATGCAGAGAAAACAAGACGAGCATGGCCAAAAACTGCCAGAGCAATCCCGCCGTTGTCGAGCAGTGGCTAAAGGATGTCGAGGAATGCATAGCTGTAAATCCGCACCGCACGGTTTTCAATGCCGCCGCCAACGACGGTTACGGCTCAGGAATGTGCATCTGCGAGAAATGCCGGGCGTGGGACAGTCCGGAAGGGGAAAAAAGAATTTGGAATTATCCCGGAGATAAGGTAAAATCAAAAATTGAAGGAGTTGCCTTGTCAGACCGCGAGGTGACATTTGCCAATATTCTTGCGCGCAAGCTGAAGGAACGCTATCCCGGCAAGGATTACAAGGTGCTGATCATTGCCTACGGATATACGCGTCCGGCTCCGATAAAAGCAATTCCGGAAGACAATGTAATCATAGCCAATTGTGCGAATTGTTTTTCTAATCCCAACGGAGTGGACAGCAGTTCTCCTATTGGCACAAAATCAATTGATCAATTCGATGCTTGGGCGAAACTGACTAAAAACCAGATATGGCGTCCAAATACCGGAGATCATGTCAGATGGCAGACCGGTGGACCACCAGCCATCAGAGGAGCTGGAGAGATATTCAAGAGAATGGGATCAAAGGATATTATCGGGATATGGATAGACCAAGTGTGGTTTTACTGGGCTACGCAGGGACCAGAGTATTATATAATGGCACAGCTCGCATGGAATCCATCTGGGAATATTGACGAGATAATGGACGACTACTACAAGTCCGGATTCGGCCCCGCTGCGGAAGACATTAAGGCATACTGGACTATGCTTGAGAACAACCGCGCTGAGCAGATGAGTGGCAAGAAGTCTTGGCTCGAGGCGTTCAGCCCGGAGTTCTTCAAGACGACGTATGCCCTGCTTGACAAGTCTGCGGAAAAAACGGCAAAGGCTGGAAAGGAATATTCCGACAGGGTCGCATTTGTACGTGCAGGACTTGATTATCTTAGGTTGAACACAGAAAACCAGGCATTGGTGAAGCAGATTATTCAGTCAAAGACTCCAAATCCGGCGCTTAAGGCGAAAATGCAGGCCAACTGGAACCAGATTGAGGAAATATCCAAGAAGCATCCAGAGGCTTTAGGTCAAATAATAAGAGCGGATTATATACGTCCTAATGCGGATCATAAGGCGATAGAAGAGAAAAGGCTGAAGAAGGCCGCAGCGGCGGCAAGGAAAAAGAAGAATATGGAAAATCTCGTTGAAGACACCGGATTGGAGTAATGTAAAACGCGAATCTTGAAATTGCCTTAAAGGGAACCAAAATTATAAAGATTGGAATTTGATGAATAAAACCAAGACAGGTTCCCTATTAGCAGTTTTTTTTCTGTTACTCTGTTGATTACACTGACAGGTCAAATCACGCATGTTGAAGAAGGGCTGAAGTGGCTCCGCGGCCAGTTGCATTCCCATACCTATTGGTCGGATGGGTATGGATTCCCTGAGCAGGCGATCGACGCATATAAGCGGAGAGGACACGATTTTTTGAGCATAACTGATCATAATCGCTTTGCGGACGACAAAGATTTCTGGCGTGGGGTTGTTGCTAGGAATGAGAAAGAAAAATGGCCGGCGGATATCTCACAAAAAATATTCAACAAATACGTTCAGACTTTTGGGAAAGACTGGGTTGAGACTAAAACTGAAGGAAATGTCACATCCGTGCGCCTGAAGACCTATGCGGAGCTCAAGGAAAATTTCGAAGATCTGGGTAAATTCATCCTGCTGCCTGGAGTCAAATCAACCCAGAGGATCAAAAAGTATGATGTTCACATGAACGACATCAATCTTCCCGTGTTACTTCCCTGTATAAAGGGGGCAGATTTAAAATAAATGAAAGTCTGTGTAATTGGTGGAACCGGAAATATCAGTACGAGCATTGTTCGCGTCCTTTTGGAAAAAGGGCATGAAGTAACTTGCTATAATCGCGGGATAAGAGGAACAGTTCCAAAAGATGTCCGCATAATTTGCGGAGATCGCAGCCAGCGTGATGAGTTCGAAAAGACCATGCAGAAAGAATCTTTCGATGCGGCGATAGACATGATCTGTTTCAACGCGGAAGATGCCAAAAGCGATATCCGCGCTTTCCCGCATGTCGGACAGCTGGTCCATTGCTCTACAGTTTGCACGTATGGGATAGATTACTTGTGGCTTCCCGTAACTGAGGATCACCCGCTGAGGCCGGTTACTGATTACGGACGTAACAAAGTTGCCGCAGACGCAGTATTTCTTGAAGAATATTATCGGAACGCTTTTCCTGTTACAATAATCAAGCCTTCGACGACCTACGGCACAAGACTTGGGCTACTGCGTCAGGTAGCTTTGGATTTCTCCTGGATTGACCGGGTGCGCAAAGGCAAACCTATTCTTATCTGTGGCGATGGAAATGCACTTCATCAGTTTCTTCATGTGGACGATGCCGCACTAGGTTTCGCCGGAGTACTAGGAAAGAAACATTGCATAGGTCAAACCTACAATCTGACCAACCGTGGTTACATCTCATGGGCGGATTACCACCGCACAGGAATGAGGGTGATCGGACGGGAAGTCGAATTGAAGGGAGTACCTCTGGCGGTTCTAGAGAAACAGGATATTCCGAAATTCGATGTCTGTCGCTACATATTTGCCCATATCACATATTACAGTTCGGAAAAAATCTTCCGGGACGTTCCTGAATTCAAGCCTGAAATATCTCTGGAAACAGGCATAAACAGGATTTTGCAGTCACCCGATTTCCAGCAGCGTATTCCGGATTCCGATACAATCACGTGGGAAGACAAGATAATAAAAGATCTGAAACTCCTGAATTAGTTTAACAGTTATCGCTTATTCAGGATAAAATCTATAGTTTAGGCTCGCTATGATTGACTGGGAAGACAACGGATTTTTCGATGAACGCACGGAGATAGGCGGCGTTATCACACGGAAGAAAAGCGGGCGTGACTGGGAGAACCAGGGCGTGTTCGCCTGCGGCAAGGAGCCTGCCCATGCACTTCTGCCGCCAGATCCCGATACGGTTCATTGTCTTAATGGCAAGTGGCAATTCCATATTGCCGACTGTCCGGAGCAGGCACCCGCCGATTTTCATTTGCCGGATTTCGATGATGCCGACTGGGCCGGCATAACCGTTCCAGGCCACTGGGAACTGCAGGGGTTCGGCAGGCCGATCTATACAAATGTCCAGTATCCTTTTGAACCGAATCCACCGTTCGTTCCCGCAGAGAACCCGACCGGCTGCTACCGCAGGACGCTTAATGTTCCAGATTCCTGGACGGGGCAGTAAGTCTTTCTTGTCTTTGAGGGTGTGGAGTCCGGCTTTCATCTTTGGATCAACGGCATTCCCGCAGGCTACAGTCAGGTCAGCCGCTGTGCCGCAGAATTCCGGATAACCGAAATGATCCGGCCGGGGAAGAACCTGATCGCGGTCCGCGTTTACCGGTGGACTGACGCCACATACATTGAAGATCAGGATATGTGGTGGCTGAGCGGTATATTCCGCGATGTCTACTGCTACACGACGCCCCTTACCCACATCCGCGATGTGTTCACACAAGCTAACCTTATCGATGATCTTAATCATGCGAAGTTCGCAATAAAAATTGAGGTTAGCGGTCCCGTGAACGACCCGACAACTGTTATTGCAAGCTTGCTGACCCCGAGTGGCGAAACGATAAGCACTGTTGAAACTGCAGTAACCAAAGAGGGGCGCGCCGAGTCCACGATAGACATTACTAAACCCAGGCTGTGGACCGCCGAAACTC
>JAIVGW010000473.1 GCA_020201415.1 Lentisphaerota bacterium | reverse complement strand
CTGCAGGCCGCCGTCGGACAGATCGCCGGCCGGCGGGTGCTGCGGCTGCGTTCCGCCGCCGCGGACACGACGCTGGCCGACGGCCTGCGCGCCGCCGGGGCGGAGGTAACCGATTGCGTGCTGTATGCAAACCGCGATGTGCTCCAGCCCCGTCTGCCGGATTTCGACGCGGTGTTTTTCGCCAGCGCCTCGGCGGTGGAGTCGTTTATCCGGCAGCAGGGAGCGGCCTGCCTCGCGGCTAAGACTGTGCTGGCAATGGGCGGACCGACCGGGCAGGCGCTGCATGCCCGCGGTGTGCGCGCGGATGTGGCCGGCGGCTGCCCGACCGTTGAGGAAAATCTTTTATCACTGGCGGCGTATTTCGTGCAAAAGGAGATGGTATGTTTCCACAAACAAGATTGAGACGCCTGCGCCGGACGGAAAGCCTGCGCAACATGACCGCCCAGCCATGGCCCGGCCTGGAAAAATTCGTCTGGCCGGTTTTTGTGCGGGCGGGCCGGGGTATTAGTGAGCCGCTGGATAATATGCCCGGACAGTCGCGCATGAGCGCCGACGTGCTGGTGGAAAAACTCGAGCCGCTGACGGCGCAGGGACTGGGTGGGGTCATGCTGTTCGGCGTGATCGAGGCGGCGCGCAAGGATGCCTCCGGTTCGTCCGCCTTTGATCCCAGGGGTCCCGTGCAACAGGCAATAGCGGTTGTTAAAAAGGCGTTCCCGCAACTGACGGTTTTTTCCGATGTCTGCCTGTGCGCCTACACCGATCACGGACATTGCGGGCCATTGGACCAGGCCGGCCAGGTCGATAATGATGCCGCGCTGGACTTGCTGCAAAAGGTGGCCGTCTCGCACGCGCAGGCCGGCGCCGATTGCGTTGCCCCCAGCGCCATGATGGACGGCCAGGTCCAGGTGCTGCGCGCGGCCCTGGACGGCGCCGGCCGCCATGATACGCTGCTGATGAGCTATTCCACCAAGTTTGCCTCTTCCATGTACGGCCCGTTCCGCGAAGCGGAGCAGTCCGCTCCGTCACACGGCGACCGCCGCGGCTACCAGGCGGATTATCTTGACGCGCGGACGGCGCTTCGGGAATCGCAGCTCGATGAAGACGAGGGGGCGGATATCCTGATGGTGAAGCCGGCGCTGTTCTACCTGGACATCATCCAGCGTTTGCGCCGGCGGACGGATCTGCCGTTGGCGGCTTACAATGTCAGCGGGGAATATGCCATGCTGGTGGCGGCCGCCGCACGCGGCGCCGGCGATCTGCGGGCAATGGTGCGTGAG
>JAIVGW010000269.1 GCA_020201415.1 Lentisphaerota bacterium | reverse complement strand
ATGTCAAGGAGTACCAGGTGGACGTGGATCCCGACGCCATGCGGGCCTATGGCGTTACCCTGGAACAGGTGACTCACGCCGTGATGGCCGCCAATATTGATGTGGGGGCGAAAACGTTGGAGATTAACCGCGCCGAATACTTCATACGCGGCATCGGCTTCATTAAGGATCTTGAAGACATCCGAAGCAGTGTCGTCAAAGTTGGAAGCGATAATGTCCCGGTGCTTATCGAACAGGTGGCCCATGTAACGCTGGGTGCGGCAACGCGCCGCGGCGCCCTCGATAAAGGGGGGGCGGCCGTGGTCGGCGGGGTCGTCGTGGCGCGTTACGGCGACAACCCGTTGGCGGTCATTAACAACGTCAAGGCCAAGATCGGGGAGACCCGCGACGCATTGCCTGCCAAGGTTTTGATCGACAGGGATGCCGCCACCCCGGAAATTGTGTCGGCCTATGCTAAGGCACAGGGCTTTGAGGCCTATGCGGGGGGGGAACTTAACCGAGAAGCCTGGCTGGCGCACTTGCGCTCAACGCCGCGCGCGGACTGGCCGGCGTGGGCCACGCTCAGCCAGGTTACGGTAGTTCCGTTCTACGACCGCACGGGATTGATCTATGAAACGCTCGGCACGCTGAACGAGGCTATTTCGCTCCAGATCCTGGTGACGATTCTGGTCGTGCTGGTCATGGTCGTGCATCTGCGGAGCAGCGCTTTGATCAGCGGGATGTTGCCGCTGGCGGTCTTGCTGTGTTTTGTGGGGATGAAGTTCTTTGGTGTTCAAGCCAACATCGTGGCCCTCTCGGGCATTGCCATTGCCATCGGTACGATTGTCGATATGGGTATTGTCATCTGCGAGAACATACTGCGACAGTTGGACGAGGCGGCCGGGTCAAGGAACGATTCGTCGCGTCCCTCGTTCGCGGAATCTCTCGAAATTGTCCACCGTGCAGCCAGCGAAGTCGGCGGGGCCGTGTTGACGGCCGTCATGACCACCGTCGTCAGTTTCCTGCCCGTATTCACGATGATCGGGGCGGAGGGCAAGCTGTTCAAACCCCTGGCCTACACCAAAACATTTGCCCTGGTGGCTTCCATCGTGATTGCCCTGACGGTGCTGCCGCCAATGGCACACGTTTTATTCTGCGGGCGCGTGTCCGGTAGAAAACTGCGGGTGGCCTTGAACGTGGCGCTGATCGCGATCGGTGTTGTCCTGGCCGTCAAGGTATTATGGCTCGCAGGCGCGATTGTCGTCATTTTCGGGCTGTATCATCTGCTGGAACCGCAACTGCCCGAACGAATCACAAAGAGGAGCCCCGTGGCCGCGACTATTCTGGTAGCGCTCACGGTCGGTGTTCTGCTCGCCCGCTACTGGGAACCGCTGGGCCCGGAGCCTGGTTTTATCAGAAATTTTGTCTTTCTGGCGGTCATGATCGGGGGGTTGCTTGGCTTCTTCAAGGTCTTCGAGCGCTTCTATCCGGGGCTGCTGCGCTGGTGTCTCCGCCACAAAGCCGCCTTTCTCTGCCTGCCGCTCGCCCTGGCCATCGTCAGCGCGATGGTATGGCTTGGCTTCCCCAGGGTGTTCGGCTGGCTGCCCGGTCCGATATTGAAAAGTCCGCCCGCGCAATACATGGCGCACACCTTTCCAGGTCTTGGCCAGGAATTCATGCCGCCGCTGGACGAGGGTTCCTTCCTCTGGATGCCGACCACCATGACGCATGCCTCCATCGGCGAGGCCTTGGACATTCTACAGAAGCAGGATATGGCCTTCGAGTCCATTCCCGAAATTGAATCGGCCGTTGGAAAAATCGGACGGGCCGAGACGCCGTTGGATCCCGCGCCCATCTCGATGATCGAGACGATAATCAATTACAAGCCGGAGTACATGACCGGCAAGGACGGTTATCGCATCAACTATCGCTACGACAGGCAGACCGGTGAATTCGTTCGCGACGAGAACGGTGAGTTGATCCCCGATCCCAGCGGGAGGCCGTTCCGGCAATGGCGCGATCATATCCGGACGCCGGACGACATCTGGAAAGAAATCGTCAAGGCTGGTAAATTACCGGGCACTACCTCAGCGCCAAAGCTTCAGCCTATTGCGGCCCGGATTGTCATGCTTCAAAGCGGCATGCGGGCCCCAATGGGGGTCAAGGTCCAGGGTCCTGACCTGGAAACGATCGAGAAAGCGGGGCTTCAGATCGAGCGTTTTCTCAAAGAGGTGCCGTCAGTCGAGCCGGCGGCCGTGATCGCCGACCGCATTGTGGGCAAGCCGTATTTGGAGATTGTTCCGGATCGCAGGGCGCTTGCGCGCTATGGCGTGCCGATCCGCGCGTTTCAGGATGTCATTGAGGTGGCCATCGGTGGCCGCCGGCTCACGACCACCGTCGAGGGGCGTGAGCGTTTCCCCGTGCGCGTGCGCTACCAGCGGGAGCTGCGCGACAGTATCGAGGCCATGGAGAAGATCCTGGTTCCCGGCAAAGGCGGCCAGCAGATACCGATCACCGAACTCGCCGAGATTCGCTATGTCCGGGGCCCGCAGGTCATCAAGAGCGAGGATACGTTTCTAGTCGGCTATGTGGTATTCGACAAGAAGGATGGCTATGCCGAGGTGGACGTGGTCGAGCAGTGCCAGGCGTATTTGCAGTCCAAGATCGCCGCCGGCGAGTTCACGCTGCCCCGTGGCGTGAGTTACAAATTCTCGGGCAGCTATGAGAATCAACTTCGGGCGTCCCGGACGTTGGCGCTGGTTCTGCCGATTTCGTTGTTCTTGATCTTCATGCTGATTTACTTTCAGTTCCGATCCGTATCCACGACGTTCCTGATCTTTACGGGCGTGTTCGTGGCCTGGTGCGGCGGATTCATTATGATCTGGTTCTATGGTCAGCCCTGGTTCCTCAACTTCAACGTCTTCGGAGTGGAGATGCGGACCTTGTTCCAGATCCACACGATTAACCTGAGCGTGGCTGTCTGGGTCGGCTTTCTCGCGCTGTTCGGCATTGCCACTGATGACGGCGTGGTTATGGGCACGTATCTAGTCCAGGTATTCCGGGACAAAGCGCCGGATACACGCGAAGCTATCCGGGAGGCCGTCGTGGAGGCCGGCGCACGCCGGGTCAGACCCTGCCTCATGACCACGGCCACCACCATCCTCGCCCTGCTTCCCGTGCTCACCTCGACGGGGCGAGGCAGTGACGTCATGGTGCCCATGGCGATCCCCTCCTTCGGCGGCATGCTGATAGAAGTTGTCACCATGTTGGTGGTGCCCGTGATGTACTGTTGGATTCAGGAACTGAAGTTGAAGAGGCAGGCGTAATTGACAAGTCCGGCAGGCATGGAAGTGAGGGCAACGCAGCCCAACATTCCTCGTGTGTAAAACTCATAAAAATAAATATTGACGCCGGTGATATGTATTGGTAGTTATTGATACATATAGATATGGAGGTGTGTCTGTGTCGTCTGTCATACATCCGTCCCGACGGCGCGAACGACTGCTGGCTTTACTGCAGCAGAGGGACTTTTACACGGTCGCCGAATTGAAAAAACTGACTGGGTCGCCGCACGCCACCCTGCACCGGGATTTAACGGCATTGGCCGGCGAGGGCATCCTTCGCAAGTCGCGCGGCGGCGTGGAGCTGTTGGTGTCCAGTGGCGTCGTACGGGAGTACGATCGACGGGTGCGCCTGCATGTCGCGCAAAAACAGGCTATTGCCCGGAGTGCGCTGGAACGGATACATGCCGGCGATCACGTATTTCTCGATGCGTCCTCCACCTGTTACTATCTCGGTAAAATCCTGCTTGCGAAAAACCCGGCCGGTGTGACGATTGTGACCAATTCGCTGCATTTGTTGGAGGAATACCGCAAAAGCGATTCGGGTATCATGGCGGTTTCAACCGGGGGCACCCTGGATAGGGAATTAGGCGCTTTTCTGGGTACGTTCACAGAGGGATTTCTGGCGCAGGTACGTGTTGCCAGGGTGTTCGTATCCGCTGCCGGATGGAGCGCCGATGCGGGGACCACGACCACGAGCGACCTGATTCTCGGGACATCCAAGGCGGCGCTGGCCATGGCGTCGGAATGCTATTGTCTGGCGGACAGCAGCAAATATGGACGGGATCATGTGTTTTCGATTGCCCCGTTAGCGGGTTTTTCCGCGATAATTACCGATTCCGGTCTTGATTTATCGGTGATACGGCAGTTGCGGCGGAGCCGGATTCCGCTGATTATCGGACGCGGGGGTGAGCATGACGCATAAAACGGACGGGATCGAATTCGTGGGACTGGGGTATTGCGCCGTGGATTACCTGTGCCGGGTGCCCCGGATTCCGCTGGACGACAAGGTGGAAATTGAAGAGCTGGCCACGGCCGGCGGCGGGCCGGCGGCCACGGCGACGGTGGCCGCCCAGCGCCTGGGCGCCCGCACGGCATTCGTCGGCGCGGTGGGCGATGACGAACGCGGTCGCTTGATTCTGGAGGGGCTGGCGCGGGATGGGGTGGATACCCATGCCGTCCGGATCCGCGCCGGCGCGGAATCGCCGGTGGCCTTTTGCTGGATTGAACGCGGTGGGCGGCGCAGTATTGCCTGGACGCGGGGCAGTGTGCAACCCCTTTCGTCGGCGGAGGTGGACACGGCGATCATTCGCGGCGCCCGCCTGCTGCATCTGGATGGGCACCAGACGGAAGCGGCCATACATGCCGCCGGGCTGGCGCGCAAGTTCGGTGTGACCGTTTCACTGGACGCAGGCACGTTGGTGCCGGGCATTGAAACCCTGGTGGAGCTGTCGGATATCGTGATTGCCTCGGCCGGATTTGCCGAACGCTTTACCGGTGAAACTGAACCGGAACGGTCGCTGCGCAAACTGTTCGGGCCCGGCCGGCAATTTGCCGGGATCACCATGGGCATCCATGGAAGCATCGGTTTCGACGGCACGACCCTGTACCGTCAAACGGTATTGGAGGCCGACGTCGTGGACACCACCGGCGCCGGCGATACCTTTCATGGCGCCTTCGCCTGCCAATTGCTGCGCGGCGGCAACTGGGCCCAATGCCTGCGTTTTGCGTCGGCCGCGGCGGCCTTGAAATGTGAAAGATTCGGGGGACGGCTCGGCGTTCCCACCCTGGCGGAGACCACGCGGTTTCTCAATGGAAAGGATGCATCATGCACAAGCTGAAAGTCGGGTACTTGCCGTTGGTGAAGGGCAGTTGGATAAATGACTCGCTGGAAGGGCGGCGGCAGGCGGCCCTGCGGGCGCTGGCGGATCTGGGCGTGGAAATTATCGAAGGCGGCCGGCGGGCTCGATTGTGCCCGGGCTGGCCGTGCAACTCGGCAAGCCGGTGATCTGCTGGTCGGAGCCCGAGCCGCCCATGGCGGGCGGACGCATTGCCGCCAACAGCTTCTGCGCCGTCAATATGCATGCCCATGCCCTCTGGAAAATGCGCCGGCCGTACCTGTGGGTGCACGGCGCTCCCGCGGAAGCCCGGCCGGAACTGGCGCGGCAGTTCAAGGTTTTGTCTGCAATCCAAACACTGCGCCGGGCCCGGATCGGTCTGTTGGGCGGGCGGGTGCCCGGGTTCTACACCTCCAATTACAACGAGCTGGCGCTGCTTGCGGCCTTCGGGACGGAAGTGGAAATTGTGACGCTCCTGGAACTGGTTAAACTAACGGAGACGGTGCCGGACGCGGACCGGGCCGCGGCCGTTCGGCAAATTCAGGACAGCTGCGTGTGTGAAGTGTCGGATGCGGAACTGCTGAAGGGCGCGGCCCTGTTCGTCGCGTTCCGGAAACTGACGGAAAAATACCGGCTGGATGCCTGGTCGGTCCGCTGCTGGCCGGAATTCAGCGAGCTTTATGGGATCGGGGTCTGTCATATCCTCGGTTGCCTGACCAACAGCGGTGTCCCGGTTGCGTGCGAGGGCGATGTTTACGGCGCCCTGTCCATGCTGATGCTGAAAAATCTGGCTGGCGCCGATACATTTTTCTGCGACTTGATTTCGTTCGATCAAGCGGGCGACACCGGCCTGTTCTGGCATTGCGGCGCGGCGCCGCTGTCACTGTGCCGGCCCGGCTGCCGGCCGGCATTGCGCCGGCATTCGATTATTGACGGTGGCGACCGCAAGGGTATTGCCGCCGAATTCCCGCTCAAGTCCGGTCCGGTGACGGTTGTGCGCATCAGTGAACAGCGCGATGGTGGCGGCTTCCGGCTGCTGTCCATCCACGGCGAAGGACTGGACACCGAACAGTTGCTCCACGGCAATCCGCTGCAAGTCCGTTTCCGCCGTCCGGCGGCAGACCTGGCCGCGCGCCTGATCGAAAGCGGTTTTGAACATCACTATGTGCTGGTCCACGGCGACCTGTCCGGGGAGTTGCGGATCATCAGCCGGTTGTTGAATTTGGAGTATGTGGCACTATAAAATTATTAGATGGAGAAGATCATGGATTACCTGAAACATTACCAGCCGCGGCCGGGTTTTACGAAAATATCCGCCATTGGTGACGGGGGCATCCAGTTGACCGAGTTCGGTCTGGTTCAACTGGCGCAGGGCGCCGCTTACGCCGGCAACACGGAAGCGTGCGAAACGGTTCTGCTCATTCTGGGCGGACGCTGTTCCATCCGTGGCGCCGGCTTCGATTTTGCGGGTCTGGGCAAGCGTACGGATGTGTTTTCCGGCAAGCCGCATACCGTGTACATTCCCCGCGGCCGGGAGTATCGGATCGAGGCCGATACCGATGTGGAACTGGCCTGGATCGCTTCTTCGTCGGATTTGGATACGGAGGCGTATGCGATTGCTCCGGAACAAGTCAAGGCCGCGCATATCGGCCGGGACAATTACCAGCGGGATGCCCACCTGGTGCTGACCGACGAATTCCCCTCCGCGCACCTGTTCATCGGCGAGGCGCTGGTGCCCTCCGGCAATCATGCCAGCTATCCGCCGCACCGCCACGATAACGATAACCTGCCGGTCGAAGTTGACATGGAGGAGATTTATTTTTTCCGTTTCAATCCGGAGCAGGGGTATGGCATCCAGAAACTCTATACCGATGACCGGTCCGTGGACTTTACCTGTACGGTGGAACAGAACGATACCACCCTGCTGCCGGTAGGCTACCATCCAGTGATCAATACCCCGGGTTACACCATGTATTACCTGTGGATCATGGCCGGCCGCCGGAACCGTAAATTTCTTTCCGTGATGGATCCGCAACATGCCTGGGTGGCTTCCAAATGAACGACGGCCTGCTTTTGGGTATTGATTTCGGCACCGGCGGGTGCAAGCTTACCCTGCTCGACCTGTCCGGCCGGGTGGTGGACAGCCGTGCGGGCGAATATCCGACCCGGCATCCCCGGCCCGGCTGGTCGGAGCAGGACCCCGCCGACTGGTACGCCGTCCTGCTGGACCTGTTGCGGCAGCTTCCCCGCCGGAATGCCGTCGTGGCCATAGCTCTGGACAGTTATACCCATGGCGCCGTGCTGCTGGATGAAGCCCTGGCCGTCATCCGGCCGACGATCATCTGGACCGACCAGCGCAGCGTGGCACAGTGCAAAAAACTCCGGGCCGAACACGCCGACCTGATCTTCCGCACGGCGTACCAGATGCCCGCGCCGACCTGGACCCTGCCGCAGATGATGTGGCTGCGGGAGCACGAGCCGGATTTGTACAAAAAAATCCGGCATATCCTGTTCGTCAAGGACTATGTGCGCTATCTGTTGACCGGCGAAATGGCCTGTGACTTTATCGAGGCGCAGGGCACCCTGTTCTGGGATATGCCCGCCGGCCGCTGGTCGGATGAGTTGTGCGCGCTGGCCGGCATTGCGCCGGCGGTCCTGCCCCGGGTTGGCAATCCGTTGGAGGTGGCCGGCCGGATCACGGCCGGCGCGGCCGCCGCCACCGGACTGCCGGAGGGCATCCCTGTGATCATGGGCGCCAGCGATTCGGCGGTGGAAGGCTATGCTGCCGGCGCCGTGGCGCCGGGGCAGTGCGTGCTGAAACTGGCCACGGCCGGCAATGTCAATGTCATGACCGCGGCGCCGCGGCCGCATCCGGAGACATTGACGTATTCCCACGTCGTGCCCGACCTGTGGTACACGGTGACGGCCACCAACGCGGCGGCGGTCTGCCAGCGCTGGCTGCGGGACCGGACGGGCGCCGCCGGTTATGAACAGATGAACCGCGCGGCGGCACAGTCCCCCGCGGGCGCCAACGGCGTGTTTTTCCATCCCTACCTGATGGGCGAGCGTTCGCCTTACTGGGATCCTGACCTGCGCGGCAGTTTTACCGGCTTGTCCATGGCAACGACTCCAGGCGATCTCAACCGCGCGCTGCTGGAAGGCGTGGCTTTCTCGCTGCGCGATTGCTACCGGACCATCGAAACCCTGGGCTTGGCAGTCCGGGATTTCACTCTGATCGGCGGCGGCGCCCGGAGCACGCTGTGGAGCCAGATTGTCTGCGACGTGTTCAACGCGCCAGTGCGCCGGCCGCTGGCCTGCGATGCCTCGTTCGGCAGCGCGCTGCTGGCCGGTGTCGGCGCGGATGTCTGGCCCGATGCGCTCAGCGCCGTCCGACAATGTCTGCAATACGATCGTGAGTTGCGGCCTTGTCCGAAAGACGCCGCCGTTTATGCCAATAATTTTGTCGTCTATCGTAACATTCACGATGCGCTGGAAGGGATCTACCGCGGCCGGCCGGCGGTACGGAAGGGAACTTGATATGCCAAGAATCGCGCTGATCGGGGC
>JAIVGW010000035.1 GCA_020201415.1 Lentisphaerota bacterium | reverse complement strand
CTGCTCCGGCATGTTCACGGCCAACTCCATGAACTGCCTGTGCGAGGTGCTGGGCATCTCGCTGCCCGGCAACGGCACGATTCCCGCAACTGACCCGCGCCGCAAAAAACTTTACCGCCAGGCGGCCCGGCGCGTGGTGGAGATGGCCCTCCAGGGCGGACCGCGGCCGCGCTCGATCGTCACCCGCGCAGCGCTGGACAACGCCTTTGCCCTGGACATGGCCATGGGCGGCAGCACCAACACAGTCCTGCATGCCCTGGCCATCGCCCATGAAGCCGGTGTGGCTTACGACCTGAACCGCATCAACGCCATATCCCGTAAATGCCCCAATATCTGCAAGGTGTCACCTTCCAGTTCCTACCACATTGAAGACGTTGATCGGGCGGGCGGCATCAGCGCTATTATCCGCACCCTGCTCCAGATAAAGGATCTGATCAACCCCGGGGCGATGACCGTTACCGGCAAAACGCTGGCGGCTAACACCGCCCGGGCCCGGATCACCGATCCGGCCGTGATACGCGAGCCCGAACAGGCCTATTCCCAGGAAGGCGGCCTTTCCATCCTCTACGGTAATATTGCCGAAGACGGCGCCGTGGTCAAAACCGCCGGCGTAGCGGCCGCCATGCTGAAATTTGAGGGTACCGCAGTGATATTCGATTCGCAGGAAGAGGCCTGCCAAGGCATTCTGCGGGGCGATGTCCAAGCCGGCAATGTGGTGGTCATACGCTATGAAGGCCCGCGCGGCGGACCTGGCATGCAGGAAATGCTGGCGCCAACCTCCTACATCATGGGCAAGGGACTGGGGGAAAAGGTGGCCCTGATCACCGACGGCCGTTTTTCGGGGGGCACCCGCGGCGCCTGCATCGGACACATTTCTCCCGAAGCTGCCGCCGGCGGCTTGATCGCCCTGCTAATGAACGGCGACCGCATCCGGATTGACATCCCCAACCACCGCCTGGAGGCGCTGGTCTCCGAGGAAGAATTGGCACGCCGCCGGCAAAGTTTGCCGGCTTATCAACCGCGTCCGGTAACAGGTTGGCTCAAACGTTACGCCGCCATGGTCGACAGCGCCAGCACCGGCGCCGTGCTGAAGGCCTGAGGGACCTGGCCATATGAATATCAAAACCGGCCAAGACAAAGACGTCGTCCTGCTGGTCGACGACGAACCGGAACTGGTCAGCGCGCTGACCACGGCACTGTCGGTTTACCTGACCTGGAAGGTGATCGGTATCAGCGATTCCCGGCATGCGGCTGAAATTCTGCAGGAGCAAAAGATCGCCGTGCTGGTCTGCGACATGAACATGCCGGGGCCGGACGGCAACGCCATCCTGCGGCTGGCGCGCAGCCACAACCCTGACACCGTCTCCATCATCATCACCGCCGGCACCGACATGGCGCGGCTGATTGATGCCGTCAACTTCGGTGGAATATGGAAATACCTGCACAAGCCTTTTGATTTCAAGCAACTGGTGCAACTGGTGCAGGAAGCCATGCAACTTTACAAGGTTCGCACCGCGGCCGCGGGCCCCGCGCCGCGGTTGCCGACGGCCCGTCCCCGAACCGCCGGGCGCGCAAGCCCGCCCACGCCCATCCCCCACGCCAGACACCAACCGCGGCCCGTGTCGGCTGTGCCCCACCGCCCGGACATCAAGCCGAAACCGGTGGCCATAAAACCCGGAATAATCGAACAGCGCTACCGCACCGTCGCGCTGATTGCCAGTGGCGGCGCCGCCGACGTTTACCGGGCCGAGGATACGCTGCTGGACATGCCGGTGGCCATCAAGATTCTCCACCGCGAGTTCACCAGCGATGCCGAGACCCTGGCTCAGCTGATCTCCGAGGCCCGTATCGCCATGCAGCTTTCCCACAAGCATATCGTGCGCCTGCATAATCTGCAGGAGACACAGGGGCAGTATTACCTGGTGATGGAATACATCAATGGCGACACCCTGAGGACCTTGCTGCAACAGCAAGGGAAACTGCCGCTGGACACGGTGGTGCAAATCGCCGAAATCTGCGCCGATGCCCTGGGCTACGCCCATCGTCACGGTGTGTTGCACCGTGACCTCAAACCGGACAACCTGATGCTCAACGACGAGGGCATACTGAAAATAGTGGACTTCGGCCTGGCCTGCCTGACCAATGTCCGCAAGGATCCCGATTACATCTGCGGCACGCCCTGCTACATGAGTCCCGAGGAGATTCGCGGCGAACCGATCGACCCCCGCACGGATATCTATTCCCTGGGCGTTACCCTCTACGAACTGGCCACCGGCCACATGCCCCTGGTGCCAGGACAGCCCAATGACGGCGTCGATGAATCAGCCAAACCGCCAGCCGCGCTCCAGCCGGTTTTCGCCAAAGCCCTGTCGCCTGAACCCACGGAACGCTGGGAAGATGTGCACGCTTTTGCCGAAGCCTTGCGCAGGGCGGCCGGCAAATAGACCCCCGGCATAATCCCGGCGCCGCCGGCAGCATCAACTATCCAGCGCCTGGCGCACGCCGCGGCCAAGTTCCTCCATGGTGTAGGGTTTCTGCAGATATTGTCCGCCACAGAGCTTGAGCGCCTCCTTGATGCGCTCGGTGCCGGCGAAACCGCTGACCATGACGGCTTTCTGGCGTGGATGGCATTCCTGGATTTGGCGCATGGTATCCAGTCCGTCCATTTCATCGGCCATGATCATGTCCATCAGCACCAGATCGATCGCGGCATCATCACGATCAGCGGACTTGACCACATCCAACGCCGTTCGCCCATTCTGGGCCACCAGCACCTTGTACCCCAGGGAACGCAACCAGCGGCCGGAATAGCGGCGCTGTTCGTCGTCATCATCCACCAGCAGAATGGTCTCAGTCCCGCGCATATCCGACGCTGCATCTCCGGTTGCGCCCGCGGCATCTTCGCCGTCAATCGGCAGATAGACCGTGATCTCAGTGCCGTCGCCGGTTTTGGAAGTCACATTAATGTAGCCCTTATGCTCCTTGACCACGGCGTAAACCACCGCCAAACCCAGACCGGTAACCGTTTGCAGCCTGAACTTGCGCTTGATGTAAAACGGCTCGAATATCCGGCCGATATCATCCTCCTGCAGACCGGAACCGGTATCCAGAGTGTGCAGTGTCACGTATGATCCGGGGGGCACAATTTCATACCCTTCCAACGGCTTTTCCAGAGTTTCCACACGGGTGGCCATGCGCAGCAGGCCGCCTTCGGGCATATCGGCATAGGCATTGATAACGAGATTGGCCACCAACTCCCGCAGGTGTTGCGCAGACCCCGGCACCGGCGCCAGGTCTTTAGCCAGGCTGGTTTCGACCGACACCAGAGGCGCCTGCTCGAAGACCGAAGTGGCCGCCACGGACTTGATGGCCTCGCTGACCACCCGGTTCAGATCAACCGGCGCCAAAGGTATGTGTCCGGTGCGTCCCAGTGTGAGCAAATCGTGTACCACATCCACAGCCTTACGCGCGGAGTTCTTGATCATCTTCAGGTCGGCGTGGATGGCGCTGTTCCCCGGCAGGGCCTGGGTGATCAGATCGGGATAGTTTACCAGCGGAGCCAATATATTATTCAGGTCATGGGCTACGCCGCCGGCCAGAGTGCCCAGCGACTCCATGCGTCTGGTATGCGCCAGGCGCTCATGCAATTCGCGTTCCCGGGCAGTGGCCAGCTTGATTTCGGTGATATCGCGCACCACCAACACCACACCAAAAATGCGCCCGTCCGTCTCGCGGATGGGCGCCGCCGTGCAGTCCACAGCGGTCTGACCGCCTGCGCGGCCCACCAGCAACACATCCTTGGCCAGCTGGCTGTCACACCCTCCCTGCAACAGATCATCCAACAGCAGGGGCTCCGCGCCGTCCGGCTGCTGGGATTTCAAACAGAACACATCGTTCAGGCGCCGACCCAGGGCTTCCGGGCGCCGCCAGCCTGTAAGATTTTCGGCGGCGGCATTGATCAGCTGCACATTGCCTTCCTGATCAGTAGCGACCACGCCATCGCAAATGCAATGCAGGGTGGTTTCAAGCCACTCCCGGCTTTCCCGCAACTGCCGATCCATGGAATGCTTGTAGAGCGCTATCTCAATATTGGTGCGCAGCTCGTTTTCCTCAAACGGCTTCAACAGATAGCCGAAAGCCTCGGAAACCTTGGCCCGCCGCAACGTATCCTCATCCGTATAGGCGGTCAGGTAAACTACGGGGATACGGCAGGACATCCTGATTTTCCCCGCGGCTTCGATCCCATCCATATCCCCCTTCAGCATCACATCCATCAACACAAGATCCGGCTGCAATTCCAGCGCCCGGGCCACGGCATCCTCCCCCGTAGCCACCATGCCCGCCACCGTATAACCCATGGCCAGCAGGCTGGCCTCGATATCCTTGGCAACGATACTCTCATCCTCGACGATCAAAATACGGGCTTTGCTCATTTCGACACCCCCTCGGCTGGTTGATCCGGCCAATCCCCGCGCGCCGGAAAGATCATGGCCGTACTGAATTCCAACTGAAAATCGGCTGAAAGCGAAAGGTCAACATGCTCTACGCGTCCGCAGACTTCCGCGGCATAACCCCTTTCACGGCGCGAAAGCAACGCCATCCTGGCCCCCATGGCCGAGGTGTTTCCCACGAAACGAATGCGTTCGCAAGGCACCGGCGGCAACAGGCCTATGCGCCGGGCATGGTTACGGCGGATGAAATTCCCGAAGCCGCCGGCCAGCAGCACTGTCTGCAAATCAGCCGGTGAGAGATCATGCATTTTCAGCAGGATATTGATGCCGGCGCGCACGGCCGCCGACGCCAGCTGCAGCTCGCGCACATCACGCTGGGTGAAAAGCAAATCCACACCGGCGGCCGCCTCATCCGCAAAAGCCAACACAAAGTCGCCGCCCTCCCCGGAAGCGCGCCAGCGGCGGCGCAGGGCCGGCGGCGTATCAGCCGGCCATTCTTCCGGGGGCAAGATGCGGCCGGTTTCATCAATCACGCCAACCCGCAAGAGTTCCGCCGCGAGATCTATCAATCCCGAGCCGCACAAACCGGCCGGGGCGCTGTCGGCAATGACATTCAGACGCAGGTCATCCGCAATCACCGCTTTTTCAACTGCTCCGGCCACCGCGCGCATGCCGCAGGAGATTCGTGCGCCCTCGAAAGCCGGGCCGGCGGCCACGGAAGTGGCCAACAGCCGGCCGGCATGCGACAGGACGATTTCACCGTTGGTTCCGATATCCACCAGCATGGACGGATCCGGCATACGTTCCAGACGTGTGGCGACAATGCCCGCCACGGTATCACCGCCGACAAATCCGCCCACCTGCGGAAAAACGAAGGCCCGGCCGGAGGGATGCATGTTCAACCCCAGATCGGCGGCCCGCAGGACCAGCGCCCCGCTAAACGCCGGCGTAAACGGCAGCTCGCCCAGCATACGCGAATCAAT
>JAIVGW010000268.1 GCA_020201415.1 Lentisphaerota bacterium | reverse complement strand
GAAAGAAGCTATCCCGGAATCATTCGTTGCGAATTTGATATAACCGGCCAGACCATTCTCCCTTGGCTGCTTGAATATTACATGACGGGTGATGAGTATGCGATGGAATTGACCCGAATGGTGGAAGAAGCGTATCGAAAGCACTGGGATTTTAAGATCCATCAATACAGCACAAGTGACTTGCATGCTTTGGCGTTGCTGTACAGCCTGGATTGGGACGAGACGTTTGGAGATATGGCGCGGCGGCGGGCGGCACAATGCATTGATCTTGATAATCCTGCTGGCATCGACGACAAGAAACGCCATGGAACTTTTTACAAATTTGGCACGGATTTGCTGCCGCTCTATGAATATTACTGGGTCACGGGGGATGAAACTGCCCGCAAGGCGGTTCTGCGAGGAGTCGATTACATGTATCGACTGGGCGACCGACCGCACACAAGCTCGCACCTGACCACGGCAATGAGCGGGCAAAACTATATCGCTGTTCTTTTTGCCATTGCCTACCGTTGGACGGGGAATCCCGATTACCTGCGCGTGGTCAACGATCAGGTCACGCAAGGCGTAGAGCGGATGCGAGACATCCATCCGGGTGTGAATAACAATCAGTATTTTACGCTCAACCTGCCCGCGGCCCTTGAGGCGTTTGCAGACGCAGAAGGACCGATTGAACCCTTTCCCGTGCTCAGCCTCGGAAAAGATGATGTGGGGCGGCCGATCCTTTTTACAAAAGAGGTTGGCAAGCCCGTCACCCTGGGGATGTACGTACGTCTATCGGATCGGGAACATGAAGATGCGGTTCCCCGCGTAGTGGTGGAGACCGGCGGTTCGGAAATCCCGGCTCAGATGGAGGTTGAAAAGGCGTTTCGGACTCGTACGAGACCTATCCGGTTTGACGCACGCGGCAGCCATGTTCGCCTTACCGTGCCAACGCATGCCCCGGCAGGAACGTACACCCTGCGCTTTCCTAATGCGGAAAAGGTCATGATTCTGGACTCGGATGCGGGGGATATCCGACAAGCCCCGGCCCCGAGCGCTCAGCCGATGCAAGGGAGTAACTAGAGCCACCCTAATCTTTCGCTCTAATATTGGGCGCCGCCGGAATTTTGCGGGACAAAGGCCGTCCGGAAGAAGCCTTGGCGATTTTGGACAAAGCGCATTCGGATGATGTGGCCGATATACGGTCGGACTACTGGGCTGGCCGCTTTTTAAACGCCTATGTTGCGACCCTGAAGAAGAAAGAAGATTATAAAACAGCGATCGAGCACTACAGGATGATACTGGAACGTGATTTCAGCGAGCGGTGGAACAAGGAGGTGGAAAAGGCCATCGAAGAGCTTCAGGAAAAGATCGCCCCCTAAGGCAGGCTGCGCCCGCAACCCAGAAGACAGAGGTCAGAAAACAAATTGACGACTGATCTGGTTTCAAAAGTCTATACAAAACAGGTTGCGACGACGCGCAACCCTCCAAATATCAATAAAACCGACTGTTTTTTCACTGGAGGGTTGAGCGTCGTTGCAACCGTCCGGACTTTTGAAAGTAACTCGGCTATGCTAAGGAGCGACAGAGATGAAATTATTGCCTATGACCGCAGTTGTGATCTGCGTTGTCGCGTTGCTGGGCTTTTCAGCCACCGCCGCGGCAAAAAGCTTTGATCTGCAAGTCAACGATGTGTCCGGCCTGGATGAGCCCTGGCCGTTGATTGGCGGATTGCCGTTCCCGGAAGGTGAGTTGCACGACGCTTCGCTGATTCGGGTCGTGGACGGGGAGGGCCAGGAAGTGCCCTCCCAGATCGATGTGGCCGCCACCTGGCGCGACGGCAGTATCCGCTGGGCGCTGGCAGGCTTGACCGCCAGCCCGCAGGGCGAGTACCGGGTGGAATACGGACCCGATGTCAGCCGCGCCTCGCCCGCCCGTCCGCTGACGGTAAAGCAGGCCGCCAATGGTGCGATCACGGTGGACACCGGCGCGGCGGTCTATGAATTCCTGTCCGACCGGCTGCTGCCGGAGACCGCGCGTATGGGCGACACCGTCATTCTCGCCGGATCCGGCGACGGCGCCTACCTGGTGGATAATCAGGGCCGTCTGGCACGGGTGGCGGGGGAGATGGCCGATATCAAGACGGAGATCCTGAAGCAGGGCCCCGTGCGCGCGGTAATCCGCCGCGCGGGCTGGTATGTGACCGATGACGGCGCGCGCGTGGCGCGGGCCAAGGTCTGGTTCTACTTCGCGGCGGGCACGCCTTATCTGAAAGTGACCCATTCACTGGTTTTCACCGAGGACACCAACAAGCTGTGGGTGCGCGATTACGGGCTGGAGTTTCGTACGCCGGAAGAGCCTCGGCAGGTGGTTTTCGCGCATCGCGCTGCGGACGAAACCGAGAAAATGGAGGCGTTGACAGGCAAGTCCAGTTGGGACGCCGTGAGCGAGGAGCAACGGCAGGCGCTCGTGGACATGTTCTCGGGCGTTAAAGAGCGCGACTGGCAGAGCTTTCTTGTGGCTCCGGAGGGTGGTGAGGTTTACCTGCTTCAGGACATATATCCTCATTTCCTGGAGCGCGATTTCCGCGCCGTGATCGGTAAGGTCGACTCTGTCGGTGGCTTGCGGGGGCGATCCAAGGAAGACGCCAGCTTTTGGCTGGAGCCTTGGGAAAAGACCGTCGAAGTTGTCGGCGACTGGGGCGATGCTCAATTCCGGGATTTCGTACTGACAGTTGTCATGCCGTGGCTGGCGCAACAGTTTCCCAAGGAAATCGCCTTCGGACCGGGGGGTGCGCGCGTGGCCTTCTGGTCCGGCCGCAGCGGACGCGAACTGGATTTCCGCGCACTGACGCTAATCGAGGAGTATTGGCAGGAATGGGCGGCCGGTGATTGGCGCGGTTCACCGCGCGCGCCGGGCGGGCCTACTGCGCTGGCGGCTAAGCCCAGCAATGCCCAGGGCGCCGCGCGCACCCATGACGTCTGGCTGTTGCCGCGCCGTCCCAGGGATAACGCACAGGCCATGAGCGCCCGAACCAAGGCGGCTTCCAATCCGCCTTTGTTGCAGGCCGATCCCGTGTGGCTGGCCGGGACCTCGGCCATCGGTTGGCCTGTGCATCCCCGGGACCCGGAGCGTTTTGCCGATCAGGAAGCCGTGATCGAGGATTACTGGGATTCCCTAAGGGGCGCCTATGTCCAATTGCGGCACACCGGTTTTATCGAGTGGGGTAAAAACCACACGCTGCGCCACGCCAAGAGTGAGTTTTTTCGCGTGACCCGCTTGATCGATTACGGCCTGCGCCGTCATGTCTGGAGCTTGTACGGGCGCAGTGGCCAACGGAGTTATTGGGAATACGGCTCGCGCTTCAACCGCTTTGCCGGTGACTGGGAATTGGCCCACTGGACGGCGGGAACAAAAATACGCGGCATGTTTTCCGGGGGCGACAACATGTTACCTTTACACTGGGGCGAGCACAGTTCGAGAGAGCACCATGCCGGGAGCGGTCCGACCGGGCACACCATTGCGCAATGGCTGCTCGATTACTATATGACGGGTGACGAGTACCCGTTGCATTTGACCGATATGGTGGGGGAGGCCTACTTGAATGACTGGGACCGGGACGAAAATGTATACACCCAGAGTTTAAATGAATTGCAGATTCTGGCGCTGCTTTACAGCCGCGGATGGAATGAGCATTTCAGGGAATTGGCGCAATATCGGGCAAGGAATAAAATCGATCTGGATAATCCGATTGGGATTACGGATGACCTGCATCACGGTCCGATTTACAAAATGGGCCGTGACCTGCTGTCCCTTTATGATTACTACATGTTCACGGGCGATACGGCAGCGCGCGAGGCGTTTCTCAAAGGTGTTGACTATAAATATCGTTTCAATCTTATACGCGCGCCCTTTGGCGGTCAGAATTATGTCGGCTTTATCTTTTCCATTGCATACAAATGGACGGGGAACATCAACTACCTGCGTGTGGTTAACGCCCAGCTTGAAAACGGTAAAAGCATTGAAAATCCGCCCGGGCGCATTACCAGCAATCAGCATCCCACGCTGAGCATCCCCACGGCGCTGACGGTGATGGCGAAAGTTAACGAACCGATCGATCCGTTCCCCGTCTTGAGCTACAGCCAAAAAGAGGGGGCGCGAACTATGCGTTTTGTCAAAGCCGCGGGAAGTTCCGTTGAAATAGGATGTTTCCTGCGTATGGACCAGAAAGATCGGGTGCCGGAATGTCAGGTCAGGCTGGACGGAGAGCCGGGCGCCCTGTTTCCGGAGCAGGTTGAGCTGTATAAGGAATTTGCCTTCCAGCCTGCCAGTGGCAGCCGTGCCAATCCACGCGACTGGCATATCCGGGTGGTGGTGTCGGCGGACCTGCCCGCGGGAAATTATCTTCTGGAAATACCCCATGCCGAAAGCGTGGTTGTGCTCGACAGCAGTGCTCCGGAGATTACGATCGGAGAAAAATAGCAGCGGCAGCTTGACAGCCGCCCGCGTAGTGATTGCCATGTCAAGGTTGAAAACGCCGATCAACGCTTGTATATTCGACGAGGGCTGAACCGCAATAATGGAGTGCCCCAGCGCGATAGTTTCATCCTGCGGCGGGATGGATCGATTGACGGTGTCATTAACTGGGACTATGATGCCATCACCTCCATCGAGGCCCGTCCGATTGACGAACAGCCGCTTGTTCTGCAAGGAGGGGTTTTTAGCACGATTGCCAATCGCATGCACCAGCCGGTCGGGTATAACTATTGGGCGCGGAACATCTTGGTAAACCGTTCGAAAACCCAGGTTGTGGACCTGACGCATTATGTTGTCGGCGAAACCGCAACGGGACATCCATATAATGGATTCATTAACGTTCGTCAATGCGCCGATATCATTCTGCGCAACTGTTTTGTTACTCCGCACAAGATATATATCACCATCGGTGCGGCCGAACGCCCCGTTAAAATGGGTTCCTACGACCTGCATGCCAATGACGTGGTCAACCTGTCTTTGATTGGCTGCCGGATGAACCACATTCTTGACACAACACGCTGGGGGGTGATCGCTTCGAATTTCTGTACGAACATTCTGCTAGAAGACTGCATCTTGTCCCGGATGGATACCCACATGGGCGTTTCGGGCGGTTATACAATACGCCGTTGCACGCTGGGCTACATGGGTATTAATGCTATCGGCCGGGGCCTGCTCACGGTGGAAGGTTCCACCCTGTATGGCGAGTCCTTGATCAAATTCCGGCCCGACTATGGCAGCCATTGGGATGGTGATGTTGTTGTACGTAACAGCCGATGGATTCCCGCGGGCGGACAGAAGTGTCAGCCGTACATGTTCAATGTGCAAAATAACGGTATGCATGACTTCGGACATGCCTGCGCAATGCCGCGCAATATATCCATCGCAGACTTGTTTATTGATGACCGCAATCATCCAGAGGATTACAAGGGTCCGTACCTGTGCACTGATCCGTGGCAGGCGCCCAGCCTGTCTGAAGGCCTTGACTTGAGCATCAAACCGCCGTTCCCTTATTCGCCTTGCCGCACAATCAGCATTAGCGACCTGAAGACCGCGAGCGGAGCGCAACCGCTTCTTTCACCGAACTCTGAACTTGGGAGACATACGGCCGTTGACGGCCCGGGGGCCATTGTATGACTTGAATTTTGCATGAATATTGGCGTTGACATGGTATGATTAAATATGACGTTTTTGTTTATGTCGGTATAATAAAACTCAAAAAACAGCAGCGCTATTAAACTATGTGGTGCAAGGGTGTAACTGTCGGCAACCAAAAAGGAGGAGTCCGATGAGCAGAATATCAGTCATTTCCATGAAAAAAGGGACGTTGGTTGCGGGTACGCTGCTTTTGGGCCTGACACTATCTTCGAGTGTACACGGCGCCGATAATGATGCGTCGGTTCTTGAGCGGCACAACGGGTTGGTTGACGCGGTGGGTCGCGAGGGGACCGCCGCTGTTCCAGCCCTGATTAAAGCCCTGGATGACGATCATGAAATGGTGCACCTCACGGCGGCGTATTTGCTGGTGCGGCTCGGTGAAGCAGCGCGCCCTGGGTTTGCGGCGGCACTGGATAGCCCGCATGTCGAGGTGCGGCGTATCGTGATGCGCGGGTTGGCCAATCTGGATTTGGTTGAAGAATATTGGGCCACGATCCTGCTGGACAACAATCCGGTGATCCGCCGCTATGTGCAATTGGTGCTGATGCCAAAACACCCGCTGCCGGAAGGTGAAAAGTTGGATCGGATCATAAGTGAGTTGCGCGATGTTTATCTCGAAGCGGATGTGGCGCAACGCCGTCATGTCGTGGAGACCTTTGCCGCTTTTGATGTGGTGACCCCCGCCTCGCGGCGTGTGTTGGTGCTGGCGACTGATGATGAGGAGGCGGATATACGGCAGACGGCGTATGCTGCGATTCTGGATCATATCGACCGGGACTGGGACGAGGCCGCCGATCTGCTGGATGCGGCACAGGCCGATTCGTCCGAGACTATCCGGGATATCGGCCTGGAGCTGCGCTGGAAGTTGCTGCAGGTCGCGCAGGTCAGGCTGTCCCGGGAAGGGTGGCGCTTCCTGATCGATCCCGACGATATCGGACGTGCAGCAGGCTGGTATGCGCCCGATTGGGATGATGCGGGATGGCGCGATGATGTGCCCATCGAAGATTCGTGGAAGAATCATATGGAAGATGGATACAACGGTATCGCCTGGTACCGGCGTAGTATCGATGTTCCCGAAGCGCCGGACGGGGATCGCGTTTATCTACATTTTGAGGGCGTGGACGAAGAAGCCTGGGTGTGGCTGAATGGCAAGTTTGTCGGTGAACACGCGCTGGGCAAGGAAGGCTGGAACGTGCCGTTCGTGCTGGACGCCACCGATGCGGTCAAGCTGGGAGCGGAAAATCAAGTAACAATCAGGGCGAAGAACACCTCCGGTGGCGCGGGTATCTGGCGGCCGGTGACTTTGCGCGTGCTGAACACGGACAAGTTGAAGAAACCGTGATTAATGGCGGAGTGGCCAATGGCTTAAACTGAAAATCGGGGTATTGTCAAAAGTTTTATGAAAAAACAAAAAAAGGGGAACGGTGGACGATAGCGGGCGACGAGAGCGGATCGCAAAACGGGAGATTAAGGCGAAAGATTAGGGCGAAAGATTATGGGCAAGAGTATGGCGAATTATTTCCCGCATGAGCAACTTGATGTCTACGGTGTTACTTTGAAGTTTGCAGCGCTTGCGGACGAACTACTTGCCACGTGGTCATCTTCGTGGGCGGTGCATGGTCAGTTTGACAGAGCGGTTGAGAGCATTGTAACTAATTTGGTCAAGGCCGCGCGCCTGCGGGCCACCGATGCCGGGGTTTACACCATCGAGTGTTCACTTGGCTCCGTCTTGGAATGCGCGGCGTGTCTGGATGTGGCCTTATGCCGCCGATTGCTTGATGCGTCGAGGATGAACTCAATTAAAGACGTGCTTCGGCGGATTGCCCGTATGGAGGTCGGATTACGCAGCTCTTGGGAAAGCTGCGTCAGGGAGCAATCCGAAGCGTATGGCACAGACTCCGGGAAGTACTTTCTACACGAATCGCTGGATGTCTATCAACGCTCGTTGCAGGTGCACGAGGCGCTGGATGCGATCTGGCAGAGCGACCAGATTCGAGGCCGGCATGCAAAGAGGGTTGATGAACTGACGACGAGCCTGACACTGAATATCGCTGAAGGCAATGGACGGTTCTCGAAGGTTGATCACAGTAAGTTTCTTGGTATTGCAGAGGACGCGGGAACCAAGCTTGCGGCCTACTTGGATCTATCTGGATGAATAGGGCATGCGGAGGGGATCCGGCACCCCTTAATCTTTCGCCCTATTCTTTCGCCCTAATCTACGGTCGTCGGGTGGTGCGTAGACTGCCAGGAAAACGGGGGAGAAGGCAGAGAGGTTGCTAACCCCCTACAGGAAAAAAGATTGCACAAGAAAGAGTGCTGTCAGCTTTGACAGTACTCACTGAATCGAAAAAAGAAAAACAATAAAATTGACACACATGGCTACCATCGCGGGATGCGCCGCGGCCCTGATCAGCCTTTCAGCCGCGGCGGCGACGAAGAGCTTCACGTTGCAAGTCAACGATGTGTCCGGTCTGGACGAGCCCTGGCCGCTGATCGGCGGGTTGCCGTTCCCGGAAGGTGAGTTGGATGACGCTTCGCGGATCCGGGTCGTGGACGGGGATGGCAAGGAAGTTCCCGCCCAGATCGACGTGGCCGCCACCTGGCGTGACGGCAGTATCCGCTGGGCGCTGGCGGTCTTGACCGCCAGCCCGCAGGGTGCTTACCGGGTGGAATACGGCCCCGATGTCAGCCGCGCCACGCCCGCTTATCCGCTGACGGTGCAACAGACCGATGATGGCGCGATCACGGTGGACACCGGCGCGGCCGTCTATGAATTCCTGTCCGACCGGCTGCTGCCGGAGACCGCGCGTATGGGTGACACGGTGTTCTTGTCCAACGCCGGCGACGGCGCCTACCTGGTCGACAACCAGGGCCGCCTGGCGCGGGTGGCAGGGGAGCTGTCCGGGATTGAGACGGAGATCCTGAAGCAGGGCCCCTTGCGCACGGTAATCCGGCGCGAAGGCTGGTATGTGACCGCAGACGGCGCGCGTGTGGCGCGGGCGAAGGTGTGGTTCTACTTCTCGGCGGGCGTGCCTTATGTGAAGGTGACCCATTCATTGATTTTCACCGAGGACACCAACAAGCTGTGGGTGCGCGATTACGGGCTGGAATTCCGTACGCCTGCCGCGCCGAAAGAGGCGGTGTTCGCTCTGAGCGAGGCGACTTGGGCCGATCGTTATATTTATAAAGGTCCGCCCGAGGACAAGGAAAAGTGCCGGGATTTGGCCGAAATGTTTTCCTCCGGCCTCGTCGAGCGGGAACAGACGCTTTTCAAAGTCGCACTCGACGGCGGCGAGGCCTACATGCTCCAGGAGGATTACCCGCACATCCTGGATCGGAAGTTCCAGGCTGTCGTCGCCCGCTCTCCTTCCCCATTGATTACGGACGAGGGCGTCATCGATGCGGACAACTTCTGGGTCCATTACTGGCTCAAAGAAACCGAAGTGGCCGGCGATTGGGCCGCGGCGCGTTACAATAATCACGCATTGACCGTGGTGACGCCGCAACTGGCGCAGCGGTTCCCGAAGGAAATCGCCATCGGTCCTTCTGGGGCGCGGGTGGCGTTCTGGTCTGGACGCAGCGGTCGGGAGTTGGACTTCCGGGCGGTGACGTTGGTCAACGAGTACTGGAAGGGGTGGGCCGACAATGCGATTCATGCCTTTCGGGATTTCCATACTGGACGATTGCCTTCAAGGGGCACTGCGATCGGCACAAGAGTTGCCCAGCAGCCCAGCAACGCGCAAGGCGCGGCACGCACGCACGATGTCTGGTTGCTGCCGCGCGCCGGCAACATGGACGAACAGCGTTTGAAGGCGCGGGGACTGGCCGCCGCACACCCGCCGCTGCTGCAGGCGGATCCGGCGTGGCTGTGCGCTTCAGCGACGGTCGGCTGGCCGATGCACCCGAAGGATACGGAACGTTTTTCCGAAGTGGAGGTGAAAATATCGGACTATTGGTCCGAAACGCTGGGAAGTAGCTATGGGCATGCGACGCTGCGACGCACCGGCTTCATCATGTGGGGGAAAAATGTTACACTGGGGCACCATAACCGATGGTTCAGGCTGTCGCGAGCAATTCAGTACCAACTGGACTACCACGGCTGGCAGCTTTATATGCGTAGCGGCGAGCGGCGCTACTACGACTACGGGCGGCATTTCACCCGGTTCGTTGGTGACCTGTGCTATCACCACTGGAACGCGGGCAACAGGTTCCGGGGCGGGTTTGTGGACGCAAATGGGCACATGCCTTTTTACTGGCACGGTAAAAGCAATCTCGGCAGTGTTTTCGTTAGTTTTGGATGGCTGATGGAGTATTACCTGACGGGTGATGAATACGCGAACGAGCTGCTCCTGATGGTTGGCGACGCTTATCGCGAAAACTGGGATGATCAGCAGCATCTGGCGGTAGGCCCATGGAACCATTTATACAATCTGGCTGTGCTGCACACACATAATCCGGACGAGGCCTTCTCGAACATCATGCAACGAATAGCTTCGATGCTGATCGATTTGGACAACCCGGCCGGCCTGAACGATTCTTATCATCGTGGCATGTATTATAAAACCGGCACCATTTGGCTTTTCCCGCTTTATTTTTACTACAACGCGACCGGTGACGAGACTGCGCGTGAGGCGATCCTGCGTATGATGGACGACAAGTTCCGGTTTTTTTATTCCAATAATCAGACTTATCGTCTCTTCCTCTTCGCCGAGGTCTATCGCTGGACAGGGAACCCGGCTTACCTACGGTTGATCAACCTGATGGTGGAGCAGCCGTTTTTCGGCCTGATGGGGCATAACTTCTTCCAGGGCGCGCCCGCCGCGCTACGTGCGCTGGACGCAGCGGAGCAGCCGATTGAGCCGTTCCCCGTGCTGGCCGCGACCCGTATTAAGGATGGGGATAACAAATTGGAGATGAGCGTGTTAAGAAATGATTTCACCGGCGTGGGAATAATGGAGCATGAGTTCATCGAGGCGGATTCGCTGCCGTCGATTCTGGTGCGCAAGGAAGAAGACAAACCCGTGAACCTCAGTATCTTCGTCCGGGTGTCGGATGAGATGGATGAAAATACAGAGCCGGATGCGGTAGTTGCTCATCATAAGCCGAACGGCGAGGGGGCCAAGGTCGATAACGTTCGTATCGTTAAACAGCAAAGGTTTAAAACCACAAATCCGGGCCGGTGGTATCCCTGCCGCTGGCATTTCCAATTGACCCTGCCGGCGGATTTACCTGCCGGGGACTACGCAATCACGTTTCCGGGGTCCGCAACGATTGCGGTGCTGGAAAGTGATGCCGAGGATGTCAGCCTTGGGCGTGATGGAGGATGAATATGTATCGATTTGTGGCGTCCCGCCGGAATGTTCACACATTCCGCTCCGGGAAGACTCGACTGGAGCGGAATTCGTTAGAATTCCGGCGCCGGGCAGATACGGGTGGACCCGGAATGTTCACACATTCCGCTCCGGGAAGACTCGGCTGGAGCGGAATTCGTGAGAATTCCGGCGCCGGGAAGGCACGGGTGGACCCCGGAATGTTCACACATTCCGCTCCAGGAAGAACCGGGAAGCTCCGGGAAGACTCGACTGGAGCGGAATTCGTTAGAATTCCGGCGAAACCGAAATTTATGGCCGACGCATGAATTTTGACAATTGCCAAAATGAATCATGCCGGTTAGAGTGAGACAATACACGTTCGGCACAATGATGTCAGCGCGCTATGGTGAGGACAATGCCAGGTTGTGAAAACGATGGCGGATTTTCTCCATGGATGATGGCGTTAAGAGGAGAAACAAATGAACAGGATATTGCTATTATTTATCGGAGTGGCTTTGCTGTTACAGGCGGCAGCCGCTGATGTGTTGACACCGCCGAAAATTATTGACGCGTCGGATCCGGCGTATCCGTCCATCGAGACCCGGAAGCTGCAGATGGTGTCGAGCATGGCGGTCAGCCCAAAGGGACGCCTTTGGGCGGTTTGGTATGCCGGTCCGACATCGGGCGAAGATCGGAATAATTACGTTGTCGTTGCCACCAGCGGTGATGACGGGCAGACTTGGGAAGAACGGCTGGTGATTGATCCGGACGGTTCCGGGCCGCTGCGGGCGTTTGATCCGGAGATCTGGGTTGACCCGGACGGACGTCTTCGCGTGTTCTGGGGGCAGGCCGTGTCCCATGGAAAGAATGCCCAGACCTGGCAGATGACATCGGCCGTGGCCGATGCCGGAGATCCCGTCTGGGATCCACCCCGCCATGTTGCGCCGGGCGTGATGATGTGCAAGCCGATTATCCGTTCGAACGGCGAATGGCTCTTCCCCATCAGCGACTGGGAAGCCCGTACCGGCGGCGACCCCGATGCCGCGAGCGCAGCGGTCTATATATCCGTTGATCAGGGGGAGACCTTTACTCTGAGGGGGGCGGCGCTGGTTCCGCTTGAGCATCGTAATTATGACGAGCACATGGTGGTAGAGCGCAAGCACGGAGATCTATGGATGCTGGTTCGCACTAAATACGGAATCGGTGAAAGCGTTTCCACCGATGGCGGACGCACCTGGCCGGTTGTATCGCCGTCATCAATTAAACATCCGACAGCGCGGTTTTTTATCACGCGGCTGAATTCCAGCAACCTGTTGTTGGTCAAGCATGGCCCGCTTGATCAGAGGATCGGGCGAAGTCATCTACAGGCTGTTATCTCAAAAGATGACGGCCGGACCTGGGGCGGCGGCCTTTTGCTCGATGGGCGCAGCGGCATATCCTACCCTGACGGACAGCAGACGGCCGACGGAACGATTTATATTACCTATGACCATTCGCGACGCAAGGAACGGGCCATCCACATGGCTGCTTTTACCGAGGAAGATGCCGCGGCCGGCGAGGCGGTGTCGGGCCGCGTGCGACTGCGCGAGTTGATCAGCGCGCCGGAACCGCTGCCGGTGAATCCGGAAGAACCGTATGAACCCGGCAAATTCGACCTCAACAGCAACGATGACGGTGTGCCGCTCAATCAGACCGCTGCTGCAAGGATTGAGCCGGACGATGGGGGAACATTTGACACGCTGGAAATAGGGGCGGAAATCTGGTCAGACAGAAAGTATGTGTTCAGCGTGATTCCAGATGAGCTGAAAGGGAAAAGGTTTATCCGGTCATCAATTGAACTTAGCCGGGGGGCGGTTGTTAAAGCCGGTTTCGTTTATGTAATTGCCCGCGACAAGTCCATTGCCGGCGATCTGTTGAACAAGGGATTTGAAAAAACCGATATTCCGCAATTCATCCCGTTCACGGTCAAAGACTCATACAAAATTGAGGATGCCTGTTCAGTATACCAGAAACAGGTAAAACCGGGTGATCGTGTGGACTATAAAACGTGGGGCATTACGGTGTTTTCCACTTCCCCCGAATAACGGTTATTTGCTGATTTGTAACAGGCTGGGGCAGACATGCAGGTCAACACGACTATGCAGGAGGAATCTTCCCGCAGCGGGCGGTGACACTGATCTGCCCGTTTTCACCGGGTGGCGGTACGGATTTGCTGGCGCGCAAGCTGGCGCACGAAGCGGAAAAAAGATTTGCCAAGCCAGTGCTCGTGAGCAACATCACTGGCGGCGGCGGCGCGATCGGCCATGCCGCCGGACGCATCGCCCCGGCCGACGGACATACGGTTTTGCTGACCACCTTTGAGCTGGTTTCTCTGCCGGTGCAGGGCCTCGCGCCTTTTACCTACCGTGATTTTGATCTTCTGATGTTGCTGAATATGGACCCGGCCGCTGTGGCGGTACGTTCCGATTTCCCCGCTGATTCACTGGCGGAATTCGTGCAGTATGCCCAACAGGGAAAAGCCCCCAGCATTGGCAACTCTGGGGCGGGCGCGGTCTGGCATCTGGCAGCCGCCATGCTGGCAGACCGTGCGCAGATACCGGTTATCCATGTGCCGTTCAACGGCGCGTCGCAGGCTATTACCGCCCTGATCGGCGGGCATATTGACGCCGTTACCGTCAGTCCGGCGGAACTGAAAACCTATGTGGAATCCGGGCAGATCAAGCTGTTGGGCATCATGAGCGCCGACCGCTTGAAAAGCTTTCCGGAAACACCGACTTGCCGTGAACAGGACTTTGATCTGTTGTTCGGCACATGGCGCGGACTGGCGCTGCCCGAAGGTGTGCCTTCGGCGAGCCGCGATATCCTGAGGGATACGTTCCATGAGGTGGCCCAATCCGATGAGCTTACGGCCTTTGCCGCTCAGTCCGGCATGAATCTGCATCCGCTTACGGGCAAGGCCTTTCGCGCAATGGTTGAGCAACAGGCGCAAGAGGTGGCTGTAACAATGAAAAAACTGGGGCTGGTGCAATGAAACAGAGATTGTATGCCGAACCCCTGGCTTTTACGCTGGCGTTGCTGGCGGGTGTCACCTCCGGCATGGTGATTGGCGCCGTGCCGGGACTGTCGG
>JAIVGW010000472.1 GCA_020201415.1 Lentisphaerota bacterium | reverse complement strand
GGCATGTAATCTGGATGATCTCACACCGGAGCTTGTGGGCGCTTTGACGGAAAAAATGCTGGCGTCCGGCGCCTTGGATGTTTATGTGATACCGGTGCAGATGAAGAAGCAGCGGCCGGGCATGTTGCTGACGGTGCTGTGCCGGGCTGATCAGCGCGACGGCATGCTGGATCTGTTGTTCCGGGAGAGCACGACCTTCGGCGTCCGCGAACGTCTGGTGCAGCGCGCGGTGCTGGAGCGGCGTTCCGTGGAATTGTCCACCGCTTACGGCGTCGTGCGGGCCAAGGTCGGCAACTGGCGCGGACAAGATATCAAGGCGGTGCCGGAATATGCCGATTGCCTGGCCGCGGCTCAACAAGCCGGAGTCCCCGTAGCGCAGGTTTACAACGCGGCGCTGGCCGGTATTCAAACCCAGCAAGTTTTAAAAAACTAATTATCAATAAAACCGTGAGCTTCATGCAAAAACCCTCGCCTTCCCGATTACTGGTAGGGACGTTTTTCCGAAACGTCCGCGGACGGCTCGGAGAGCCGTCCCTACCTGTTGCGGACGGACGGCTCGGAGAGCCGTCCCTACCTGCTGCACGCGGACGGCTCGGAGAGCCGTCCCTACCGCAAGGGTTTTGCCAGAGTTTCCCGTGTGTTTGTTCGCCGGAGGGTTCACGCCGCCGGCGTGACAGGCGCGCTGATTATCCTGCTTTAGCGTGGTCGCAACCGTCCGGACTTATGAAACCAAATTAAGTATGCGCTTTCTCCTGTACAATGTGCGTTACGGCACCGGCAGCGGCGGCAGATGGCATCTGCCCTGGGGCGGTTATCCCAACATCATTCCCGACCTGGCCTCCTGCTACTTCTACCTGCGCTCCACGGCCGACGAGGTGCCGGCCGCCATGCGCCGTCATTTTGCCGACATCGCCAGGGGCGCGGCCCTGATGACCGGCACCCGACTGGAATTGGAAAATATCGTGATATTCCTGGTGCACCTGTCGCTGAGTTTCCGCACCCGGCATCACCAGTTGAACGACTTGTTCACCATGGTGCGCAAGGTCGGCAAGCCCTGCATAGTGGCGGGCGATTTCAATGCCTTCTGGGGCGACCGCGAAATCCGACTGTTTCTGGCCGCCACGCGTCTTGTCAGTGTTTTCCCGTTCGGCCAGCCGACTTTCCCCAGCTGGAAGCCGCGCCGCCAACTGGATTTCATCCTGCACAGTCCGGAGATTGAAATCACCAATTTCCAATTGCCCCGGGTGGAGTATTCCGACCACCTGCCGCTGGTATGCGATTTCGACATCAACTGAGCAGGCCACCGCGCTACGTCTGCATTATTTGCGGATGCCGGTTTTCCGGAATTCACGGGAGACTTCGTTTCGAAAAGATTTGTCGATAAAATACCGGTATCCGACATTGGCCAGGGCCTCGGCTGCCCGCAGGGCCTGGCTGATTCCGTAATCGCTGCGGGCGGCCTCCAGGAATTCCGTCGAATGGCCGGCAATTTCGCGGCGCGCGATGCCGAAATAGACATGCGCGCCGGGCACGACTTGCGAGACATCGCCGAAATCCGATGAGCCGCGGCCGGGTCGGGACGGATCAACCGGGTTGAGGCCCAGGTCGCGGGCGTATTGGCGGTAAGCTTCGTTGAGCGCGTGATTCGGGCGGCGGGCGCGGTAGGGTACGGTGACCGGCTGCAATTCCAGTCGGGTGCCGGTCATCAGGGCCGCGCCCCTGGCAATGTCGGCAAAATGACGGCGCATGGCGGCCGGCACCTCGTCGGCCGTGGAGCGCAGGTAGAAGTAGCAGGAGGCCAGGTCGGGAATGATGTTGGGCGCCGCGCCGCCATTGGTGACAATCCCGTGTACCCGGCAGGTTTCCGGCAGATGCTGGCGCCAGGCATTGACGCCCTGGAACAGGAGCATGACGGCGTCCAGCGCATTGCGGCCCAGTTCCGGGCTGCTGGCGGCATGCGCCGCCTTGCCGTGGAAAATGACATTGTAACGACAGACAGCCGTGCTGCCGGTGTCCGGGGTGGTGCGCCAGGATGGATGCGCCATGATCGCGGCGTCAATTCCCTTCAGCGCCTTGGCCCTGATCATATGCACTTTGCCGCCCTGGCCTTCC
>JAIVGW010000471.1 GCA_020201415.1 Lentisphaerota bacterium | reverse complement strand
CTCCCTGCAAATTGGCGATGTGGTATGGAGCAAACAGCCATGTTCGTACTGGTTTCGGCTCAAATGATTTGTAATGAATTTTCACTTTAAGCTGGGACTGCATGCCTCGCACCATTTCGATCCATATTATTTCTTCGATTGGCTTTGCTGGGGGAGCGCTGAAGCTGAATTGGGTAAAAATCAACTCCGGTTTTATGCTGAGGCGGTCAGGGACTAAATCGGCAATTTTACTGAATATCCTCTCCAGTCGCCCGGCTACTGGTGTGCCCCGGTATTGCTCCATGGCACGGGATGCCAGCAGCATGGTCAGCATGTCGCCTTCGCTCATATTCAAAGACGGCAAAAACCATGATGTATCGGTGTAATAATAGCCTTTTTTAAGACGATCATACTCAATGGGCGCATTCAAGATGAATTTAAGATAGTCAATGTCGCGCTGGATCGTTTTCTGTGACACTTCCCATTTGTTTGAGAATGTCAGGCAATTTGGGTATTGACCACTCCGGATTTGGCGGTCTAATTCCACTAAACGCCAGAACTGCGGTTTGTTTCTTTTCACAGTCATGCCCTCAATAATAGCAGACCAGACGGTCAAATGATGTCCGTTAAAATAATTAATGAATATTTTAGGCGGACACTATATGTCCCTTAGAGATTGTATAATGAATCCCGTTAAAATCAATAAAATTCATCTCAAGATTCAAGGATACTCGCAAAGCGTGCAACTTCAAGTCAATAAGGGAAAAATGTTATGCTTAATTTAGATAAATATCGGCGGCCTGCCATTAATAAATCCGGTTCGGATCCGTTCGTCCGGCATTACATGGCGCGTTACGCATACAATTTCATTGGAAAACTTGATATCAGCAGGGAATATATTTGGTTGTTAATTCGGTTTATTCCTAAACACAAAAAAGCAAGACTTTCCGCCTGGATGAAAGCCCACAAGATCGAAAAGGGAGTTCGCACCGGTTATTTAGAAGCCTACAATGAATTATCCGAGAATGTGGATGAAATATTGATGGATATTGGACGGCCAATTTATTCATTTACATTGAAAGAATTTGAAACGCGTTTGTTGCGTTTGTTTGTGGGTTGGTATAAACAATCAACTCTGTCCAAGGCTAACAAAGAAAACCCGGAGTTAAAAAAACTCCAGGCGATGTATGGCTGTTATACTGCATGCATGTTATGCAACATTTTGATGATCTGTTCAGTCCAAAACGGGTCACCGAATTTATGAAGCTGGCATCCGTCGCGACAGGCATTCAGTTTGTTAAAGTCAAAAAAATGCTGGATTATGAAGGACCTTTAATCCAAAAGGGGATCGTTTATTGCTGTCGCAAGGATTATGTCAAGAAATATCATGTCAATAAATACCAACTTATAGACGCGGTTGTGGATTATTTGTCCGGGATGATGAGCACGCCGTTGAAGGGGCGGTTGATTCAGGAAAACCTGACCAGCCGGCATGACTTGGCCAGTTTTAATGTTCCGGAATCCACCGTATCCATTTTGCGTTCATTGCTTATGTCAAATGCCCCATCCAATATACTGCTGTATGGTCGCCCCGGCACCGGGAAAACTGAATTTGCCAAGGCGCTCGTTGCTTCCGTAAGCAAGGCGCCTGCTTTTTTTCGACGGGCGGCATCGCCTGGCGCCGGGGAGCTTCGCAGTCATTATGAAATCAGCAATATTAAAGCGGCCGTAAATCTGATTGAATGCGACAAAAACATTCTAATCGTTGATGAGGCAGACTCAATTATAAATACCCGCTATTTTGTTTTTGGCGCCGGCCACGCGCCTGATAAAAGCCAGGTAAATGAGTTGTTGGATAAATCCACGTCTAAAATTATATGGATTACCAATGACATCAATTTTACCGAAGAATCCACCTTACGCCGATTTGCCTATAGCTTGAAATTCAAACAGTTTTCGCGAACTGCCCGCGAACGTATCTGGAATAATCTAACATGCAGGCATCCATTACAGAAGTCGATCACCCAGAATATGATACGCGAGCTGGCAGCCGTTTATCCATGTAATGCCGCCGGGATTTCCTCGGCGCTTGATTCGTTGACGCTGGTAATGCGGAATCAAGGCAATCGTCCATCG
>JAIVGW010000034.1 GCA_020201415.1 Lentisphaerota bacterium | reverse complement strand
TCCCACGGAACAACCGGCACGGAATAATCTGTCAGAAAATCATACCCGTGACCACGGATTTAGCTGGCACGTAACATCACTCGTTTCCCGTTCTCGTCGTGCGCTCTCGTTCACCGATTCACTTGGGAAAGCCCATCGTCTGCTCATAGAGAGCCTTCGGACAGACTTATGATCAATGCATGGACACATTACCGTACGCCGGTTGACGATAGCGTACGACGAGAGCGGATTACGATTCAGAGACTAGTAGGCGTGAACTCTCATGCCGTTGCCACCTCACAGCGCGTTCGTCAAAATATTTGACTCATATACTCAACGAATTTACTAATGAAGAGCTAAAAGCGATAGGACAATTTACCGGCGAGCGTGTGCTCCGTATAGTCGCGAATGGAATTCACGGTAAACTCGCCGGTAAAATTCCAGCCGCTCGACCAGGTGCGGCTCAATCCGGCGGATACGCCCAGCAAAGTCGCCCACCCCTGCTGCGGATCATTGCCGGGATACCATCCTTCTGCTTCGCCGCGCACCCGCGCGGTGTTGTAACGCTCCAGTTCCTCCTGACGCGCTGTGTCTTTCTGTATCCCCAGATGCGCCCGAACCATGGCGGAGTAATTGGGATAACTCCGCCCCAGTTGTAGAATCAGGTAATGCCGCTGGTCCCAGTAGGGGGTCCAGTACATTTGGTTTTCCCTATCGGCTGTGTCCACTGAATCATGCAGGCCGAACCAGATGTCATAAACCTGGGAAATCCGCCATAGATTTTCCACGTGCGCATGCAGATATGAATTATCATCGGCATACATGGCGAAAGAAGCCAACCCACTGGCGCGCCACCAGTCCCGGATGCGCCAGATGCCGCGCAGGGCAAAACCATCATATCTCAATATTTCGCGCGCAGACGGCACCAGATCGTTCTGATAGCGCGCGGATATATCCAGGGCCGGCACCGGCCGCCATTGATGTTCGGCGGAGAAAACCAGGGCGGACTCATCGCCAATCTCATCACCTTCCAGCATGCGATTATTTACATCAATAACGGTGTACGCGCCGTTTTCATGAATGTAACGAAACCCCGCCCCCACCACGTTTTCGTCGGCGCGATAGGTATTCTTCACCAAAACGTTCGACTGCACCATGACGGTGTCATAAGTGGTGCGCGTTTCCTGCTGCCGGGTGGTCACGCCGTCCTGCACAATCGTGACATCGGAACGGGAAGATGACACCGTGGTCTTCTCCACCTCCACCCAGCGGTTGGTGCTCACCGTCTGCTTGATTTTGCCAGTGGAGGCGCGCGCCTCCAGGGTCAGGCGCGGATTGAGATTTAATCCCGCGGAAACGCCCACGCTCCATTGATCCAACATTTCATTGGCTTTGATGGAGGATCCTTCCACCGCCAGGAACGGGTGACGGGGTTCAAACCAGACTTTTTTCTTCACATCGGTATCACCGATGGGGATATCCGGCACTTTAGCCAGACGTGCCAAATGCTCCTGCACGTAAGCCGTCAACTCCGCCAGATCTTCTTCCGGATAATCGTCACGCTTCAAAATATCCAGCATCCTGTTGGCCAGATGCAACTGCCCGTTCAAGGCGGCGATTTCCGCCCGCATCCTGCGGGCGACAAAGACCGGATGCTGGCGCAGGGCTTCCCGCAACACTTCGCGTCCCGTTGCGTTGCGCGGAGGCTCGTGGCGCTTGTACAGCATGGGATTGTCATTGGCCACGGCATACCCGAAATTATCCTGCACAAATCCCTGCCGATAGGATATTTCAGCTTCATTCAGGATGACCTCCGGCACATTGAATAGTTCAATATTACTGGAAGTCTCCTGACCGATATCGCCCAGCGGATAAGCCACCGCGGTGATCTCCGACTCTTCCAGGCCCAATTCACGCGCCAACACGCGCTTTGAATCACGGAATTCGTGGCGTAACCGGGCATGGTATTCGCGCAAACTTTCCAGGCGCTGCTTGTCGGGCAGCCACACCAGGTTCGGCAAGGGATTGACCTGTTGCGCGTCGGGGGCGTCATTAGTGGTGGCGAAATAACCGGCATCCCATAAATGCGACTGTATTTCCCACAAGCCGGATTCCATATATTCGCGCATTTCCGCAAAGGTTGCGGAGTACATGCCATGATCGATCACGCCGGCAACCGGCACGAACATGGTCAAGGGAACTTGCAATTCCTCGGCGACAATAGCGCCGTAACGCAGCGAATTGCGCAAAGCATCATCCATTGTGATGCAAACCACTCGCTCGGGTGTATAATCCGAAAGAACCGGCGGCATCTCGGGCTTGCGTCCGGTCCAGGCGTATTTGAGTCCCTGCACGGCCCGGCTGAGGGCCGGGCGTATCTCGCTGCCGGGCGCCGCCGGATGCTGCTTCTGCGCAAAATAAGCCGGGAACTGCGAGGGCGTGATGAATTTAAAGCCATTACGCCGCAAAATCATCAGGTGATCGCGAAATTGACGGACCGACGGCATGTCCGACCATTCGCTGGGAGAAAGACCATGATACAGCAGAACAAAAATCGCGCCGCGAGCGCCTTCATACTCCAGACGGTCCAAGGCTTCCATGGCGGCCGGGTAATCGCCACGGGCAAAATGCAGCCGGGCCCAGTAAACATGCCGGAAGGGATTGTCCGGATTGAAGAGCCGCAGATTTTCCGTAAGTTTTTTTTCCGCCTCATCCAGCATTGACCGGGCGAAATATGTTTCCATGATACCCAGATGCGCCCGTTGATTGTAGGGGTTCATTTCGTCAAGCACCTTCTGAAAAATATCTTCGGCGCTGCCGTACTTGCGCGAGGCGGTCAACAATTCCCCGTAAAACAGATTTACATTAGCGTTTTCCGGATCAAGATCGTAAGCCCGGCGGGCAGCTTTCAGGCATTCCTCCATGGTAAAAACCGTTTTATCCCGATCGTACGTCATCTTCATATAATTGGCCATGTCCAGGGCAATGCGCGCGCGCGGCCTGTCATCCGGCGTCAATTCCATCACACGCTCCAGGGCTGCGATAGCCTCATCCGGACGCCGTGAACGCATGGCCAGGCTGGCCAACAGATTGATGGCGCCGCGATTGCTCTTGTCCAGTTCCAGCACCCGCCGGGCATCCGCCTCAGCTTCACGCGTCGCTCCGATCAGCAGCAGGACATTGGCCCGCGCCATGATGTAATCCGGCTGATCCGGAATCACCTCGTTGATATGGTTCCAGACTTCCAGCGCATCCTCATATTCCTCGTTGGCGTACATGGCCCAGGCCAGGTCGAGCTCCACATCCAGCCGGTCAACATCCTCAGCCAGCAGCCGGCGCAAGTCCTCGACAGCCTCCCGGGTGCGGCCGGTCCATAACTTGATCCGCGCCAGTGCCACCTTTATCTCATACTGCTCACTGTCCAGGGCCAGGCTGGTGCGGTAAAGCTCCTCAGCCCGCGTCAAATCGCCATCGCGCATCATAACCTGCGCCAGCAGATTGTAACCCATAGGCTCATTGGGCACAATTTCCACGAGCCGCTGCCAGAGAACCGCGGCATCCTTCTCGCGGCCGACCAGCCAATAGGCCCAGCCCAGGGTCTCCCAGGCCTCCAGCAGGGTGGGATCGGTGCGGATCACCCACTCCAACTTGGGGATCGCCTGTTCGTAGAGTTTGTCCTGCACGTTGATCATGGCTTCATACATCGTGTCACGGGCAGGATTTTCAACAATGCTAGAGGCATGCAACGAGACTGATTCGGCTTCGGGGGCTTCGGTCGGGATCGGATCATCCGCCCGGACCTCTGATCCGATCCAGGCCAGGCACAACAAAAAAACTAGACAAGACTGTATATACGCGCGCATGGTTTTTCGACTGATCTTCCTGTGCTTGTTATTCCGCAACCTTAGACAGATGCTCGGTCAAATGTTCCGCCAGAAGGTCAGCGCCGGCGCGATTCAAATGAATACCGTCCCGATCGCGCACCGGCAACGGCATCCCGTTGGGACCGATCAGGTAAGGCGAATACTTACCGGAAACGCGTGACAACAGCGGCCGGGTCTGGAGAAACTCCACCGCGGGACGCTTAGCGACTTGCTCGCGTACCAGGCGATTGATAACTGCAACATCCGCCTGCATGGCGGGCTCTTGCATGTCCGGCAGTTCCAGCCAGATGGCGCGGGTCCCCTCCCGCGCGGTCAGCAGATCCATGATCCGTCCCACACGCCGGGCATATTCTTCATTCCAGCCGGGCTGATCGGGCTGAATAATGCTGCCATCACACATCATCGGTTGACGGTCATTGGTCCCGAACCAGATCACGGTCACATCCGGGTCAAACTCATCGCGTAATTCTTCGGCCTTGACCAGCCAGTCGAAAACATCCAACCGGGCCAGACCCGACCCCAGCGAGGTGAAGGCCCTGGTTGCAAACTCCGGCCGGCGCGACAAAGCCAATTCCAAGGCATGCGCCGTGATGCGCATCATCGAATCACCGATAATCAGCACACGCCGGGGAGCATCGGCCGCGGCCTCCGCCCGGGCTGGCACACGGAAGATGCTAATACTCATAAACACAATCAGCAATAAAGTCTTCATTTGACAGCTCATTCCAAGCTCTCCCTGATTTTCTCGGCGGTCTCGCGCACATAGTCGGACCGCGTGGCCACGGCGGCTTCACGCCAGGGGCGTAAAACCTGGATCCACACCGTACGCACTTTCCCGTAAGCACGCAAGGATGCGGCTTCATAAAGATGCCGGCCATTCAGAAGGCCGGCGGCGACATAGAACACGAGCAGCGCCATGATGGTGGCACGCAGGGTTATCCCTGATCCGGCCAGCGCCCGCCGCAGCCCCGCATCTTCACGTTCCGTTGGCGATTCCGATCCCATATATGTTCCCGAAAAGACGGTTTATATAAATCAATGATATCTTATAGGTTTAAAATTGAAAGTAAATAAACGGGGCCACGCCTTTGGGGCCCAACCCCAGGATAATGGTCAATCCCACCGCAGCCGCCAGCCCCAGCCAGACCGGATGCCGGCGACCTATCCAATCCCAAAGACGCTCGCAGCGATGGCCGTCCAAAAGCTGCGTCAGGTAGCCAACAACCAGCATCACCGGCACCATGGTCGTAACCAATTCGACCGGCTGGCGCCAGCGGGTCATGGCCTGCAGCATCGCCAAGGCATCGCCAAAACTCTGGCCGCGGAAAAACAGCCAGGCAAAGCAAACCAGATGCCATACAATCAAACCGCGCACCAGGGCCGCCCATGGCCCGGACCAATGCCGGTTGCGGCGAACCAGCCAGGCGCTGCCCAGCCGCTCGATTATCAGATACAAGCCATGCAACCCGCCCCAGACTATGAAAGTCCAGCCGGCGCCATGTCGACCCGGCCAGATAAGGCGCATTGAAGTTGATGGGTATCTGGAACCCCATCAACAGGCACAAGCCGATCGCAATATCGGAATAGGCCGAAAAATCACAATAAATCTGAATGGCATAGGCATATACCGCCAACAGCGTGTCCCAGGCGCCGAACAGGTCCGGCCGGGCAAACACGGGATCGACTATCTGCTCGGACAGGTAATTGGCCACGACTATTTTCTTGAACAGCCCGCCCAGAATCAGGGCGGCGGCCCGGCCGGCATCCAGGCGCGCGGGCAGCAACGGGCGGGCAATCTGTCCCAGCAAATCCCTGGCGCGGACGATCGGCCCGGCCACCAACTGGGGAAAAAAGGCCAGATAAAGGGCAAAATCCAGCCAGCGCTCCGCCGGCGCCATCTGCCGGCGATAGACATCAACGATGTAGCTCAGCGCCTGAAAAGTAAAAAATGAAATGCCGACCGGCAGGATCACGCGTCCCAGATAATCGAACACCGGCATCCAAGGCTGCACATCCGACACCAGGCTGGTATGGCTGACCAGCCAAAAGGCCTGTTGCGCGAAGAAATTGGAATATTTAAAGAAAAACAGCGGCGCCAGATTCAGGAGCACCGCCACAGTCAGGATGCCGCGGCGCAGCGCCAGGCGCGAAAAGCGCGCCAGCCCCAAGGCCGCCAGATGATTGACGATACTGGAGCCCAGCAACAGGCCGATGAACCGCCAGTCCCAGTAACCATAAAAAAAGTAACTGGCCGACAGCATGAACCATTTCCATGCCGTCACATGTTTCCGCAAAAGCATTCCCAGCAGAAAAACCGCCAGAAAAAAAACGGCAAAGTCAATGGTGGGGAAAAGCATATCCCTCGCGGCCCAACGAAGTGGTGGGCGATACAGGACTCGAACCTGTGACCCCTACCATGTCAAGGTAGTGCTCTAACCAACTGAGCTAATCGCCCCAAGAATAAACGACAATCATGTTATTGATCCGCGCGAAGATGTCAATTATTTTCCACCATAATTTTCATTGGCGGGAGTCAGCGCTGCGTCATTCTCTGGCAAGACGGCTCGGTCGGAGACCTCGCCCTACCTTTTCATAAGCATTTGCCGTGGGTAGGGCGAGCCGCCGAGAATGTCAAAGCCCTGCATTGGCGGAAGTCAGCGCTTCATTCATGCTGCCGGTGCGATACCCAACCAGATCCAGGGTAATGTAACGATACCCCAGGTTTTTTAACTCCCGCACAATGGACGTGCGCACAGGCTCCGGCAACGCCGCGGCCAACTCATTCTCCGGTAATTCCAGGCGCGCCACATCGCCATGACTGCGCACACGCACCTGCGTAAACCCCAATTTTCTCAGAGAATCCTCGGCAGCGTCAACCTGACGCAGAATTTTCCCCGTCAGCGGCAGGCCGTAGGGAATACGCGAAGCCAGACAGGCCATGGCAGGCTTGTTAGCCGTTGGCAGACCCAAAAGCCGGGAAACAACCCTGATATCAGATTTATGCATGCCAGCCGCCGCCAGCGGGCTGATTACGCCCAGTTCGGCGGCAGCCCGCCGTCCCGGCCGGAAGTCATCGGCATCATCCACATTGGATCCATCCAGCAGCGCCACCAGACCGCGTTCATCCGCCATCCGACGCAATTCCCTGAAAAGATGCCCCTTGCAATAGTAGCAGCGATCCGGGGAATTGGCCGTGAACCGTTCATCGGACATCTCATCCGACTCGATAAAACAATGCCGCAAACCGTATTTTTCAGCCAAGACCGACGCCGCCAAACGGTCGGATTGCGGCAAGGAAGGCGACACTGCCGTCACCGCCAACGCCTTGTCGGCTAAAACAGCATTGGCCAGCACCGCCAGCAAAGTGCTGTCCACCCCGGCGCTGAATGCCACCAAAACTGATTGCAGACGCTTTAAATGTCCGTGTAATTTTTTTATCTTGGCGGATAATACCGGATCCGGACAAGGCAAATTGATAATATCAGCTTCCTGTATCAACTTAGTCTCAATCTTTCGAGTTGCTTTCAAAAGTCAGCTATTAGAGGTAGTTGCAAAAACCCCACGGGCGCGTTCATCTTCGGCTCACCGAGACGGTTCGCCCTACCCGTTTCGGCAGCAACCCAAGAAGGTAGGGCGAGGCGTCTCGCCGAGCCGCTTGGGTTTTTTCGCAAGAACCTCAGCTATTGTAGGTAGTTATTCATTCCCTGACCCACCACACTCCGTCATCCAGGCCATACAGTACCGGGACATCCGTCTGAGCTCCGAAGAAGATCAGCGCCAGCCCCTGGTAACGCGGCCCGCCGAAGATGAGATCCACCCGCTGATAGCCCGCTCCGGAAGGCCAGAATTGCCAGCGGCCCAGGTCGGGATTATACACCGCGGGATCGGCCTTGCCGTCGCCATCGTAATCGCCCGTCACCGGGCGCCAGCCCGGGCCACCCCAGCCCTCACGGGCCACCCTGACATAATCAGCGCCCGACAGCCACACCTGCCAACCGCCTTCAGATTCAAGATACACCGCCGGATCGGCCTGCCCGTCGCCATCGTAATCCAACGGCGCCGGCTGCCAGCCCGCTCCGCCCCAGCCCGCCACCTCCACCGGCACATAGTCAGACCCCGACAACCATATCAGCCAGGCGCCATCCGCCTCACGATACACCGCCGGATCCGTCAGGCCGTCGCCATCGTAATCCGCCGCCACCGGCTGCCAGGCCGCTCCGCCCCAGCCGCTCACCGACTGCTCGACATAATCCCGCGATGAGAGCCTGACCCACCACAGGCCGCCTTGGGCCTGATAGACCGTCGGATCGGCCAGACCGTCGCCATCGAAGTCGCCCTTGACGGCCGTCCAGCCGGGCCCGCCCAATTGCACCGTCATG
>JAIVGW010000470.1:1203-2509 GCA_020201415.1 Lentisphaerota bacterium | reverse complement strand
CGCAATATCTTCAATCCGGCCCTGGCCGGCCGCTGTTTCGTTTACATCTGCTTTCCGGTGATGATGACGGGGATCTGGCAGCCGGCGGCCGCCTGGCCGCTGGGCGCGCTGGATCGCTGGACCACGGCGGTAGCGCGGGATGGGACCGACGCCACCACCGGGGCGACGCCCATGGCGCACCTGAAGTCCGGTCAGCTGGTGATGGCCGATAAGCCGGATGCCGTCACGGTAATCCCCGCCGCGATCGGCGACCAGGAAACCGTGGTCATCACCCGCATGACGCTGTTGCAGGCGCAGTTGTTCGGCAATATGAGCGGTTCGATGGGCGTGACCAGCGCGCTGCTGATCCTGTTGGGGGGGCTGTACCTGTTCCTGACCCGAACCGCCAGCCGTACGACCATCCTGTCGCTGGTGATTGCCTATGCCGCATTGAATCAATTGCTGTGGTGGCTGGGGGTCAAGCCGGTGCCCGGCGCCTGGCCCGCCGTCCTGGGCGGTGGGTTCCTGTTGGGCGCGTTTTTCATGGCCACCGATCCGGTCAGCTCCCCTAGAACCGAGCCCGGCCGCATCGTTTTCGGAGTCCTGATCGCCCTGTCCACCACCGTGATCCGCAACTTTTCGATTTTCAACGGCGGCCTGATGTTCAGTATCCTGCTGGGCAACATGTTTGCCCCGATTATTGACTACGGCGTCAAGGCCTGGCAGACGCGCGGGCAACCAGCCAGGGCGGGGGAGGGGGCGGCATGAGGGACAAGCCCTGGTTTCCCGTGGTTTACATGTTCCTGATCACCGCCTGTTTCAGTGCGTTGGTAATCGGTTTCGCGCGCCTGACCCGCGCGCGGGTATTGGCCAACGAAAGGTTGATGTTTGAGCGGGCGGTACTGGAAGCCTTCCCCGATATTGAACTGCCGCTCGCCGCAGGGGTGCATGCGGTTTTCAAGCAATTTTTCCAGGAATCCCCCGATATGCCCGGGGTGTATCTTTATCAGCCGGATGGCCGGACCGCCGGCTATGCCGTGCCGGTGGCGGGGCAGGGATTCTGGGCCCCGATCCGCGGCGTGGTCGGCGTCAAGCCCGATCTGAAGACCCTGGCCGGGTTGGCGTTTTACGATCAGAATGAGACTCCCGGGTTGGGCGCGCGCATAGCGGAGCGGTCTTTCCGCGGACAGTTTGAAGGGCTGCGCCTCGGCGAGCCGGAGCGTTTGATCGGCATCCGGGCGCCTTCCGTAAACCTGGCGGAGCATGAAGTGCATGCCATCAGCGGGGCAACCCAGACCTGTGTGCGCCTGGAAAAACTGATCAATGA
>JAIVGW010000470.1:0-1092 GCA_020201415.1 Lentisphaerota bacterium | reverse complement strand
GGATGATGGTGCAGACCCTGATCATTGCCTTTTACGTGATTATCGTGGACCTGGTGCTGAAAGCCTATTGGCCGGAGATGAGCCGTAATCTCGGTCCGTTCGTGGGCCTGATCATAACCAATTGCATCATCATGGGGCGCTGCGAGGCCTTTGCCGGCTCCAATCCGCCCCGGTCGGCGCTGCTGGACGGGCTGTTCAACGGCTTGGGCTACTCGCTGATGCTGCTGGCGATTGCCGTGCCGCGGGAGCTGTTCGGCATGGGCACGCTGCTGGGCCAGCCCATGCCGTATTTTGCTTCCGCCTACTGGGACAACTGGATCATCATGGTGATGCCGCCAGGGGCTTTTTTCATGTTGGCGACGGTGCTGTGGATCTGCCGGTCGCGTGATCCGGGGGAGGCGCGTAAATGAACGGTATGGGACAGGAACTCTGGCTGGCGCTGGTGACATGCTTCGCGGCCATCTTTACGCAGAACATTCTGCTGACCACCTTCCTGGGGATGTGTCCCTTCACCAGCGTATCGCGGGAGGTCAAGACCGCCGCCGGCCTGGGTGGCGCGGTGGTGTTTGTGATGACCAGCACTTCAATTCTGAACTGGCTGGCCTATTATTATGTGCTGGTGCCGCTGGAGCTGGAGTTTTTCCGGTTTATCATGTTCATTATCATTATCGCCGCCTTCGTGCAGTTGGTGGAAATGACCATTGACCGCTATTCGCCGCGGCTGTATCAGACACTGGGTATTTTCCTGCCGCTGATCACCGTTAATTGCGCCATTCTGGGCGTCTCGTTGTTCATGGTGATCCGGGAACATTCCCTGCTGGTGGCGGTGGGTTACGGTTTCGGCAGCGGGGTCGGCTGGCTGCTGGCCATCATGGCCATGGCGGGCATACGGCAGCGCCTGAACGAGGCCCGTGTGCCGCGTGGGCTGCAGGGGCCCGGGATCACCCTGATTATTGCCGGGTTGATGGCCCTGGCCTTTGTGGGCTTTACGGGCGTTTTGAATTGAGGGTATCGGCTTGACGGGTATTCTGGCAACAGTATTGATCGTAAGCGCCATCGCCGCCGGCCTGGCGCTGCTGCTGGTCATTGCCG
>JAIVGW010000267.1 GCA_020201415.1 Lentisphaerota bacterium | reverse complement strand
AGGCGCAGGATGCGGTGTTGATGATGAATTGCCTGGATCATTTCTGTTTTCCGGGTGCGGTGGGCAACCCGCCGGGCCAAAATATCTGGAGAGCCGTCCGCACTCGCCAGCACACCTATATCCGGCGCTATAATGGTGACGTGGAATTGTACAGTCTGGCGGACGATCCCCTGCAACTGCGCAATATGGCCGGCCAGCCTGGCGCGCGTCAGGTTGAAGCCGACCTGGCGCTGTGCCTGGACGGGTTGATGGAGCGGCGTAATGACCGGATGGGTCTTGGTCCGGATTATCAATCCTGGTTTGACGGACAGCGGCGCGTGGTGCGCAATGCATTCGGTCCCTTGTCGCATCCGGATAGTCCGCCCGACTGGTCATTATTGCATTGACCGCAAGCGCAGGCCTTGACGCCGCTTTTCAGCATGCATTCCAAAAGCATCTCCGGTTTTGTCGCAATCATTGCATGCATTATGCATGAATTACAGTTACTATGCTGAATACCTGAGCAGTTATGTCTGAATAATCTTTTGCTTCTGGCATTAGCCTGAAAAAAGGAAATGAATATGGCCAATCAGAAAGCAATGCAAAAACCCAACATTTTATTTATTCATGCCGAAAGTATGGACGGGCGCACCATGGGCTGCATGGGGCATCCGGCCATGCAGGGGGTTACACCCAACCTGGATGCGCTGGCGGCGCGCGGCACCCTGTTTCGGCAAGCCTATTCGTCCTGCCCGGTCTGCAACCCGTCGCGCGCCAGTATGTGGAGCGGCAAACACCCTGGTTACCACGGATGCTGGAACAACTATTCCGGCTTGCGTGAGCATGTGCCCACCTTCTGGACCCTGCTGGAGCAATCGCCATATCGCCATGCCAATTTTGGCAAGCTGGATTACCAGTGGGGCATGCATTCCATCCGCGATCAGGTCGGATCCTGGACCCGCACCGCGGGGATTCTGCGTCCTACCAACAAGATGATTCTGCCGACGATTCTGGAAGAGGATGCCCATTCAGGCGACTGGAAAAAAGCCGAGCAGTTAATTGGTGAATTGCGCCAGGCGGCTGCCGGTGACAAACCTTTCTTCTGCTGTATGAGCACCGGCATGGTGCATCCTTCCTTCGTTACTACAAAGAGTTATCTGGATCGCATCGATCCATCGCTCATTGAAATTCCGCCGGCCCTGCGCGACGTCAGCGAGGCGGACCATCCGGTGGACCGCTTCGTGCGCATTACCAAAAATCATGCCCGGGCCATGGCGCCGGAGCTGGCGCTTGAAATTCGCCGCGTGTATTACGCCATGGTGGCAGAGCTGGACGATGTCGTCGGCAAGGTGCTGCGGGCGGTCGATGAGCTGGGGTTAGGTGATAATACTTATATAATATTCTCCAGCGATCACGGCGAAATGGCCGGTGAGCATAATCAGGTGCTCAAGCGCACCATGTACGAACCGTCCATTCATGCGCCGTTGATCATCGCCGGACCCGACGTGCGCCGGGGGACTATCTGTGATGATGTGGTGTCGCTGATCGACATCTATCCCACCTTGCTGGACATGATGCGGCTGAGCTATGCGGACTATGCCGCCGATGAAGCCTGGCCGCAAACTTTGGATGGCGAGAGCCTGATGCCGCAGTTGACCGGCGATGCGCCGCGTCAACGCGATTGGGCTTTCGCCGAATATCATGGTGATCGCTGTCCCACGGGAACGTATATGCTGCGCCGGGGGCGCTGGAAATTGTTGCATCATGTGGGGTATGCCCCGCAGCTGTTTGACCTGGAGGAGGATAAATGGGAGATCAACAATCTGGCGGCATCCCGTCCGGAAATCGTGTCCGAGCTGAACGGTATCCTCCAGCGTAATTTCGATTGCGCAGGGCTGGAACGGCGCGCGCGCCTGGAGGATCGCCGGCGCTTTGTTGAATGGCGCGAGGGAGCGATGAAGGATGGAACTTACAACGCAACCATGGCCCGGATTTTCAGCGGTTATTCCCGTCTGTGTATCGACGATTACCGGTCCTGGACGGATGCGGATGAAGAGATCATTAACCAATGGCTGGCGCAAGACGTTTAATAAACCAGTCTGTAACCCTTTGGCAAGGAGGTCGAGCATGTCATATAATCTGCGTAGGATGAAAAACATCACCATGGCGGCTTTGCTGAGCTGGGGGGCAGTCGCCGTGGCTGACAATGAAATGCTGCTGGTGCGTGATGGTCAAGCACCGGTTCCGGTGGTTATATTTGAAAATGCACCGCCCATGACGCGCCAGGCGGCGGAAGAGTTGGCCGATTACATTGAAAAAACCGGTGGTGTGCGCCCGGTTGTCATTGAAGGGAAGCCGGACCCGCTGCCGCAACATGCCATCTGGGTCGGGTATCAACCAGTGCTTCAAGAGGTTTTTCCCGAACTGGAATTCACGTTCAGGCATCCCGAAGAAATCCTGATAGTCTGCGACGGCCAGAACATGGTGGTTGCCGGCCGCGATGTTTGGGACCCTGACGCACTGGATGTGACCATGCGACGCGGCATCATAAAAGGGGTGCAGCAGGAATACGGCACCGTCAATGCCGTATATACTTTTCTGCAGGACTGGCTCGGGGTGCGCTGGCTGTGGCCCGGTGCAACCGGCGAAGTGATTGACCGACGCGCGACCATTGCCATGCCGGTATTAGAATACCGGTATCAGCCGCGGATACGGTTTCGGGCCGGGCTGCTGGCCTACTCCCGTCTGGATCGCGGAGGATACGGCACATCCGGTGATTGGTCACGACGCCAACGATTGCAACTTGGTTCCCTGGATATGTCGGGCGGGCATGCTTTCGGTAATTGGTGGGATCGATTCAGCGAGGAGCATCCGGAGTATTTTGCGTTGCAGCCGGACGGTTCGCGCCGGCCATCTGGTAGTACGGGCAATGCCAAACTGTGCCATTCCAACCCTGATGTGCTGAAACAGTGGCTGCAGGATGTGGAGGAACAGCTTGCAACTGATCCGAACCGCCAGGTGTTCAACACATCACCCAATGATGGCTGGTCCACCGGGCACTGTATTTGCGACGGATGTGAAGCCTGGGATCATCCGGATGGAGAAATGCGCCGTTTCAGTTGGCGCGGGGTCAGTCGGGAGCATGTGGCGCTTTCGGACCGGCAGGTGATTTTTGCCAATCAATGCGCGCGCCTACTGCGGGAACGCTATCCCGACAGGGATTATTTTGTGTCCAACATGGCCTATGGCCATTCGCGTCCCGCGCCGGTGGCCGCGGTGCCTGATTCAAATGTCATCATCCCTTCCGTCACCGGTTTCTGGGGGTTTGACGGGCCGGAACGCGGTTCGCCAAACGGCACGACGCACCGGGAGCAGTTTTCCGGCTGGGCCGGAGTCACCACCCATATGGCCTGGCGTCCCAACACCGGCAGCCCGGCCGGCTGGCGGCAGGGCTTGCCGGATGTCCCACTCTCGCGCATGACGGAAAACATGCGTTATCTTACCGACCATGGCATAATAGGGATTTACGTGGACAGTGTCTGGGAGCATTGGGCCACCCAGGGTCCTTTGTATTATCTGATGGCGCAGCTGGTTTGGAACCCGGCGCGGGATGGTCGGGAAATCATGCAGGACTATTATCAAAAGGGCTTCGGTCCGGCGGCCGCTGCCGTTGAGGATTACTGGCAACTTCTGGAAGATACCCGCAATCAATTTGTGGATGAAAGCGGTTCCTGGAATATTACCCAGCACTACGCGGAATATGCCGCGGTTTATAATGAAGAAATTTTTGAGCGTGCCGCCGCATTACTGGATCAGGCGCAGCGGCTGGCGGGCGAGTCCCCCGACATTCTCAAAAGGGTTCAATTTATCCGGGCCGGATTGGCATACACCCGTCTGGCGGTGGCGACCAGGGTGCTGATTGACCGGTTCGAGAATAGTAAGGGCGAAGATGCTGCGGCCCGCGAGCAGGCTATTGCCAATTGGGAAGCCCTGGATCGTCTGCAGGATGAATATCCCGACGTTATCAATTGGCAGGTATTGGGCGGTGAACGCAGTCCATTACAGGCATCATTTCTGCCCAGTGTCAGTCGGCGCTGGCGTTAATTGGCGGAGCGGATCAAGGTCGCCCGGCCGGATTTCCGTCCGATGCCCTGCGCCGGGTGCTGATCAGGCATTGATTTTGTTTCAGGTAGGGACGGCTCTCCGAGCCTTCCGGTTGCAGCAGGTAGGGACGGCTCTCCGAGCCTTCCGGTTGCAGCAGGTAGGGACGGCTCTCCGAGCCGTCCGGTTGCAGCAGGTAGGGACGGCTCTCCGAGCCGTCCGGTTGCAGCAGGTAGGGACGGCTCTCCGAGCCGTCCGCGGACGTTTCGGAGAAACGTCCCTACCAGTAATCGGACGTTTCGGAGAAACGTCCCTACCAGTAATCGGGAAGGCGTGAGGTTTTGCAAGAGGCGCTATAGTTTATGTATTTCACGTGGCCGGCCATTATAGCAATCAGTAAATCCGTCATTTGTATCGAGATATTATGTGCATTAAATTTTCAATTTGCCTGATGTTGTTTGCCTGCCTGTCCGTCCCTTCGCTCGCCGATGACTTCAATTACATCGACGCAAAGATTGCGGTGCGTGAGGCCTTGAGTGAAGACCGTGATTATGCCGCGGCGCTACAAGCTTATTCGTTGCTGGCCGCCAAGGAAAATATTTCGGATGCTCAGCGGGCCGACTCCTTGAAAGCCGCCATTCAATTGGCTTTGCAGTTGGATAATACGGAACTTGCCGCGGAACTTGTCGAACGTGTGCTCCTGCCCGGATTCAGGGAGCTGGAGCACATGCGGGTTATGGGAAAACAGCGGCAATGGACCGAATTGCTCGGATTCTATGGCGAGACTGATTTTGAAGTTTTCCCGATCATTGTGCGGGGCGACTGTTACCAGTTGCGGGCGGAGGCCCTGGAGCGTACGGGACGCCGTGAGCCGGCGCTCGCTGATTATCGACGGGCCTTAAGATACACGCAGGATCGTCGTGCCCGCGGTAAATTGGAAGCCAAGCTGGAAAGTTTTGACGGTCAGTAACGTTTTTTCATGGTGCCGGTTATCTGGTTAATAAACATGAAATCCATTAACTTCTCATGGTTTGACAGCATCACACTGGTTGTTTCCGTAATCATTTGTGCGGCCGCCACGGTATCAGCAGGAAATTATATTGTGTACGATGGCGCAGCGCGGGCGGAAATCGTCACTTCTGAAAATCCGCCCCCGTCCGTCCGCCTGGCGGCGGCTGAATTGCAGTCTTATATTAAAAAAATCAGCGGGGCGGAACTGCCGCTAAGGACGGTGGCGGAACCTTCGGTCCTGCCGGTACGCATTTTTCTGGGGCGCAGTGCGGACGCCGGCAAGCTGGGTGCCAGCGCCGATGGTCTGGCCTGGGGCGCATACCGCATGAAAACCGGGGAAGACTGGCTGGCGCTGATCGGTGACGATACGCTCTTTGAACCACGCGGTATTTACGCCGTCAACCGCAACGACTGGACCAACAACAAAAAACAATTGTGGGAGGAGGCCGTCGGCATTGACTGGGGTAATCCCGTGGGGTCCAAGCTGTGGGACAAATACAATCAAAACCTGGATATGTGGCGGTATGACGAGAAGGGCACTTTGAATGCGGTTTACGGTTTCCTGCGGGAGCTCGGCGTGCGCTGGTACCTGCCGGGTGAAATAGGGGAGATTGTGCCGGAAATGCGGACGATCGAATTGCCTGTAACTGATCGGGAAGTACGGCCGGATTACAAAATCCGCATGGTGGCCTATGCCCGCTACGGCGCATCGGCCTCGCAGGATGAAGTTCTGTGGTCATTGCGCCACGGCATGAACGAGCCCTTCGGATATTTTTCACATCACGGCATTGCCAATGTCAGCCGCAGCGAAGTGATCAGAAAGCAACACCCCGAATACATGGCTCTGTATAATGGCGAACGCCAGGTGCTAGGCCGTACCGCCAATGCCTGTCTTTCCAGTGAAGGACTTTTTCAGGAGAATCTGCGATTTGTGCGGGCTATGTTCGACATGTATGATGTGCCGGTTGTTTCCGTGTGGCCGGATGACGGATTTACCAGTATCTGCCAGTGCGATCTCTGTCTGGGCAAGGACAATCCAGACATTCCGCGCGGTAGTTTGTCCGATTATGTCTGGGATTATATCAATCGTATGGCCATTGAGATCGGGAAATCCCATCCCGGCAAACTTATCTGCGGCGGCGCCTACAGCACTTACTGGATGCCGCCGTCCAATATCGACCGGCTTAATTCCAATGTGGTGGTTTCGATCGTCAACGGCCGAAGGCGTTATGACATGTCGGATGAAGAATTGCAGACCTTGCGCAACGGCGTGCGCCGGTGGTCGGAAATGTCCGATGGCAAGGTGATTGTTTTCATGAATCATGGCGGCGGCGCCAATACGCCGCGGTTGTTTGCCGATGATCTGAAATTCAACAAGGGCCTGGCCATGGGCGAAGATATCTGGCCGCCTTTCAGTCGTGGTGGCATCGCCAACCCCGGGTTCAATCATTTGAATTATTACATTACCGCCCGCTTTCAGTGGGATGCCGACCAGGACATTGATCAGGTGCTCGAGGAATATTACCGTCTGTATTATGGACCGGCGGCCGGGGCCATGCGGGATTTCATCGATTTTTATGAAATTCACCAGCAGCAGTTGGGTCCCGCGGAAACCGTGGATCAGTTGCGCCAGGCCCTGGCGCTTTACGATCGGGCGGTGGCGGCCGTGGAGCCCGACAGTATTTACGGCCGGCGGGTGGCCTTGTTCGGGGAGGGTCGGCTGGAACGTCTGCGCGAACGCTATGCGCAGATCGGCAAGGGGCGTATGAACATTCCCTCCACCCGGATAACCTCCCAGGAGTTGCTCATGAAGGAACTGGTGGTTGACGGGCGCATGGACGAGAAATTCTGGTCCGGCTTGCAGGGCTATCTGCGGGACAATCAGACCGGTGACAAAGTGTATTATCAGACCCGCTTCCGGGTCGGCTATTATCGCAATCATATTTATATCGGCATACGCTGCCAGGATGAACCGGATGAACCATTGAATATCACAACGGCCGAAAATGAAGATACCGCCATTTGGGATGGCGATTATCTGGACATTCTCATTGAAACCTCCATGCATTCCTACTATCAGATTTCGGTGAATCCGGCCGGGGCGCTTTTGGATTTTGACCGTAGCGCCGAAGGCGCGGGATTGGGCTGGAGCTCCTTGGCGGAAGTCGCCGTGAATGTCGATAAAGACGGTGGAGTCTGGACCGTGGAACTGAAGATCCCATATACGCGCAGTGATCAGGATCCCATGCACGAGGTTATCGGCGCCGTGCCCAACCGCAATCTGCCATGGTTTATCAACGTCAGCCGCCAGCGTAAACGTAACGATTACACTGAGCGTTCCTCCTTTTCACCAACCGGTGTTGAAACTTTTTTGCATCCAATCAAATTTGGCCGTCTGACGGCGCGGTAATTAAATCCGGTAAATTGTTAAGCCAAAGGAGGCGTCATGCGTGAATCAATCCAGGGTCGGCGGTTGAGCTGGTCGGTGTTGTTGTTTGCGATGGTTTCACTGTCCACTGTTTTCGGTCGGAACTACATCGTACAGGACGGGCATCCCAAAGCCGAAATTGTTACGGCGGAAAATCCCATCAGTTCCGTCAAGCTGGCGGCAAATGAATTGCAGACCTATATCAGGAAGATCACCGGCGCCGAACTTCCGATTCGTGACACTGCCGGTGAGACGGGCATGCCGGTGCAGATTTATATCGGGCACAGCGCGGAGACTGAGCGACTGGGTGTTACCGCCCAGGGACTGGAATGGGATGCCTACCGGATGAAGAGCGGTCCGGACTGGCTGGTGCTGATGGGTGACGATCATGTTTTCGAGCCGCGCGGCATCTATGCCACCAGTCGGAACGACTGGATCAATGTGAAAAAACAGCAGTGGGAGGAGGCCACCGGCCGGGATTGGGGCAACCCCATTGGCGCAGGCATTTGGACTAGATACAACAAGGAACTGGACCTGTGGCGATTTGACGGCAAAGGCTCCCTCAATGCCGTGTATGGTTTTCTGAAGGGCCTGGGCGTGCGCTGGTACATGGCCGGCGATCTGGGTGAAATTGTGCCGGAAATGAAGACCGTCCAATTGCCGGAAGTGGATAAGACCGTCGAGCCTCATTGTGGTTTTCGCATGGTGGCCTATGCCAGTTACGGCAAGACGGTGTCCCCTGATGAACTCATGTGGTCGTTGCGCCAGGGCGTCAACCATCCCTTCGGATATTTTACCCATCACGGCATAGCCAACGTTAGTCGCAGCGAGTATCTGCGCCATAACCATCCTGAGTATTTTGCGTTATATAACGGTGTGCGCCAGACGGAGGGCAAAACGGCCAATGCCTGTCTTTCCAGCGAAGGTCTGTTTCAGGACAATCTGCGGTTTGTGCGTTTCATGTTCGACATGTATGACGTGCCGGTGGTGGATGTGATGCCCGACGACGGTTTTTCCTCCATTTGCCAGTGTGAAAAGTGCGCGGCCCAGGAAACTCTGGACCGTGGCCGGCGCGGCATATTCTCTGATTACGTTTGGAGTTACGTCAACCGCATGGCCGAGGAAGTGGCCAAATCGCATCCCGGCAAATTCATCACCTGCGGCGCCTACAGCACCTACTGGTTGCCGCCGACCAAGTTCGATAAGCTCAGTCCCAATCTGATTGTTTATGTGGTCAATGGCCGCCGGCGTTTTCCGCAGGAAAATCTGGATGTCGAAGCGCTGGAGGAATGGAAGCGCCTGACCGGCAACAAGCTCATTACCTTCATGAACGTGGGCGGCGGCGCCAATACGCCGCGGCTGTTCGCCGGCGACATGCAGAAAATCAAGCATGTGGTCATGGGTGAGGACATGTGGCCGCCGTTTTCCCGGGGGGGCTTGGCCCTGCCGGGGTTCAATCATCTTAACTACTATATATCCTCGCTGTATCAGTGGGACATTGATCAGGACATCGACGAGGTGCTGGATGAGTATTACCGGCTCTATTATGGTCCGGCGGCCGCGGAGATGTCGAAGTTCATTGATTTCTACGAAGCCAATCAATGGGATTTCAATAAAATCGACGCCGCTCCTATGCTTAAGGAGATGTTGGATCTTTTCACCGCCGCCAAGCAGAAGCTGGATCCGGAATCGGTTTACGGACAGCGCCTGGCCCTGTTTGAATTGGGGCTGAAACGCTGGAAAGATCGCTATGAACTGGTGAAGGACGGACGTACGGGCGCGCCGGTATTCAAGCTGGACCGTGACACGGCGGCCATGGCTGAACTCAAGATTGACGGGCGGCTGGATGAGACCTTCTGGCAGGAGCTGCCCGGCACGTTGAAGGAACTGAAGACCGGCGGGGATGTGGGCTTTCAACTGGGATGCCCAGGCCGAGGTTGCCGTGCAGGCGGATGAAGCCGCCGGTATCTGGACCGTGGAGGCCCGGATTCCCTTCACTCCCAGTAACGATGATCCGTTGCACGAGGTCATAGGCACGCCGCCCGACGCTGATAATCCCTGGTATTTCAATGTGTGCCGTCTGCGTTTGCGCGATCAGGGACGCGAATCCGAACTGTCGGCCTTTTCGCCGCCGGGTGAGGCAGTGTTCCATAACCCTCTGAAATTCGGGCAATTGGAATAAAAATGAAAAGGATCCTGACATGTTGAAGACTGTTGCAAGCGGAGTGTTGGCCGGTTGTTTGGCGCTGGGCTGCTGGGCTGCGGATGATGAATTTGCCAATCAGGATGCGGTTGGGCAGGATCTTGACAATGTCGTGAAGGATGTCAACGAGACAGGTCCCACGGATCAGTCGTCCGGAAAGTCGGTGGTGGATATCGGCAATCGTCTGGAGCTCTTCATTGATGGTTTTCTGGTGGACACGCTCAGCGGTGGCGCAGTGCGCCGCATGCATCATCCCTTGCCCCGTAATATCATCCATACGCTTGACCAACCATGGGAAGGCCGCACCAGCGCCTATCTGTCAATTGTGGAAGATGCGGAAGCAGGCGAAATCCGTCTGTATTATAATGCTACTCCGGAGGGCCCGGCCCGGCAGACGACCGGCCTGCTGGTCAGCAAGGATGGCATTCATTTTACCCGCCCGGAGCTGAACTTATACGATCATATGGGAGATACCCGGAACAATCTGTTGCCGATCAGCAAGCGTTTCGGCGCGGCTGGTCACAATTTCACTCCGTTTATCGATACGCGTGAAGATGTGCCGCCGGATGCGCGATACAAGGCCATTGGTTATCTGGGATTCAGTGTTTATGCTTCGCCGGATGGCCTTGACTGGCGGCGCCTGGTTCCACGCGCGATTTCAGGGGGACCCTTTGATTCGCAAAACCTGGCCTTCTGGGATCCGCTCCGGCAACAATATGTGGGGTATATGCGCGCCAAGCCGGAAGAACGCGGCCGGATCAGGGATATCCGCACCAGCACTTCGCCGGATGCCCTGGCATGGACGGAACCGCAATTGATCAATTACAAGGATGATCGCCTGGAGCATATGTATATCAACTCCATCCGGCCTTACTTCCGCGCGCCGCATATTTATATTGGCTTGCCGAATCGCCTGGTTCCCAGCCGGAAAAAAGTTGACCAGCATCCCAACCCCGGTGTTAGTGATATAGTCCTGATGAGCAGTCGCGACGGCCTGCTATTTGAACGCTGGCCGGCAGCCTTTTTGCGGCCGGGTCCGGAACCGGAGGTCTGGACCGACCGCAACAACTATCCCGCCTGGGGCATGGTGCAAACGGCGCCTGATGAGCTATCCTTGTACTGGACGGAACATTACCGGCATCCGGGCATGCGTATCCGGCGCGGGACGATCAGAGTCGATGGCTTTGCTTCAGTGGGCGCGGATGGTGAACGCGGTGAATTGCTGACCCGTCCGTTTGTTTTTACCGGTGACCGCCTGATTGTCAATTATGCCAGCTCCGCCAATGGCGATCTGCGCTTTGAGTTGACGGATACGCAGGGCGAGCCGCTGCCCGGATTTTCCCTGCAAGACAGTGAACTGTTGTACGGCAACGAAATCGAGCATATGGTGGCCTGGCAGGGCCAGTATGACCTGAGCGCCTTGCAGGGGCAAGCCGCGCGCTTGCGGGTGAATTTGCATGATGCCGACTTGTATTCCATCCGCTTTGCGGATGCGCGGGAATGGCATGCAAAGCTCTTGCATGAACAGGAGGCTGCCCTGAAGTTGCTGGCGGATATCCCCGGTAAGTTTGGCGATACGACGCGAACCCCATTATTTAATGCGGCATCTGATCTTGCGCGTCTGATGACCGCAGTGGATTTGACTCCGGAAATGGTGGCGGCCGTGGCGGAGCTGCGCCGGGCGCAGACCCGGGCGGCTGTCGCGCGGCGCGCCGGTGACCAGGCGCGGCAACTGCTTGATACGGCAATGAAATTGCGCGCAGTTGAGGTGGCTTTTGGACGCGTGTATCTGGGGGCGGTCAAGGTTTTGGAGGAAGATCTCGCGCGGATCTTGCGTGATCCCGCGGCCGCGGTGCATGATCTGGAAGTATTGAATTTGCGCTTGTCCGGTGCGTTGCATGATTATGATCAAAAAGTTTCAGCATTTGTTTCAGAGGCGCAGCGCTGTTCGGCCCAGGCGGAGGAATTACTTAGTGAACCGCGCGTGGGATTCGGCGCCCTCTTTCAGAATCTTATCGAACGACGCCATGATCAATTGCGGGCAGTGCTGGATGATCCGCAGGCGACTGCCGCTGTTTTGCAAACGGCCGTCACCGGGCAGCGTGAAGCCATGGCCCGCTTTGCGGAACTTGCGGAATATCCGCCGGTGCCTGTTCATACGCTGCCGGCCTTGCCGACGGTTTATGAAATCAGCCGTGACCAATGGAGCGAAGGTTTACTGGTGAATACCCGGGTTGACGGCGATGACCTGGTTTTGAGCGGCGAGCTGTCGCTCGGATTCGCCGGGGCGGATGATTACGTTGTGGTGCCTGCCGCCGATGCTCTTAAGACGCCGCTAGTCACGGTGGAAGCCTGGGTCAAAATCGACAATCCATACCTCCAGTGGATCCCGGTCTTGCATCTGGGAAGATTGCCGGGTACGGAAGAGGCCTGGACAGAGCACGCTTATAATTTATGGATAGATCGTGATGTTCCGCAGTTCACCCTGGGAAGCCCGGACGCAGCAAATCTGGTCAGGACCAAAACCGGTAACAATCTGGTCGTTGGCGATTGGCAGCACCTGGCCGGACAGTATGACGGACGGCAGTTGCGCCTTTATATCAACGGTAAGCTGGCCCGAGCCGTTGACCATGACGGCGGCATAGATTACACCTGCGCGGAGGTTTTGCGGATTGGTGGCAGCGCCGGAAAATACAGCGGATTTGAAGGCAGAATCAGGGATGTGCGCGTATGGAATACCGTGCGTTCCGAGCAGGAAATCAGGGAAAACATGCATGCCCGATTAACCGGGACGGAGGAGGGTCTGGCGGGTCTCTGGATCGTTGTCCCGCAGGCGGGTACGGCTGAAGAGGTTTACAACCATGTTGCCGGCGGGCCGCAGGGACTGATCAAGGGGGCGGCCTGGAATGAACGACAGGGCTATCGGCTTGGTGGCCCGATTAACCTGGCAGGGGCGGCGGTGCCTAAG
>JAIVGW010000033.1 GCA_020201415.1 Lentisphaerota bacterium | reverse complement strand
CCGGAACTCGGTGGCGGCACCGACGGCTTCATCGCGCGTCTGGGCCTGCAATACGGCGGATTGAAGTGGTCGGTCGCCCCGAACCGCTTCGGCGATGCCGGCGCCCTGGCCGGATCCCCGACCATGGGATGGGACGGCACGGTTTATGTCGGGGTCGGCTCCAACCTGTTCGCTTACAATCCCGACGGCACGGCTAAGTGGGCCCAGCCCTGCCGGGTACCCGGACGCATTGTCATGAACGTCGGTTCGGCGTTTTTCGGCATGGGCTCCGTGCCGGCGGTGGGCACCAACGGCATGATTTATGTCGGAGCTTCTCACCTCGGCACCTCATTCCTGCAGGCCATTTATCCGAACGGCCAGACCAACTGGCGGTTCGCCGCCAACGGTGTCTTCTTCGCTTCACCGGCCATCGGCGCGGACGGCTCCATCTACTTCGGCACGGAAGGTGGAAATGTGTACGGGGTCAACCCCGACGGCACGGAAAAATGGCAAAATTCTTACGCCGATACTATGATATCAGCATCGCCGGCCATCGACACCAACGGAACTGTTTATGTTCTATCCGCACAGACTAGCGGCAGCATCCTTTACGCCTTCGACCCGGATGACGGCAGTGTGCTCTGGTCGTTCAACCTGCCCAACTCCGGTTATGCCTCGCCCGCCATCGGCACCAACGGCTGGATTTACGTGGCAACCGGCAACACCCTCTATGGCATTGACCCCCAAGACGTTCCCAACGCGCCCCAGATGGTATGGATTCCGCCGGGCGGCACAACGATATTCTCATCGCCGGCCATCGACAGCAACGCTGTGGCTTATATCGGCTCCGGCGGCAGTCTGCATGCCTGCAACACCCTGGTGAGCGGCCAGATCCTCTGGTCAAGAGCGCTCACCGGCTCCGTCACCTCCTCGCCCGCCGTGGGCGCCAACGGCCACATCTATGTCGGCGGCAGCGAGCACATCTACTCCATAGCGGCTTCTGGCGGCGTCATCGAATGGGCCTATCCGACAAAAGATTATCTTTCATTCCAGACCCCGTTGCTCAGCACCGACGGCACGGTATACATGACCGACTCCTTGAACGTCTATGCGCTGTACGGGCCGGTCGCCCCGGACGACGAATCGGTCTGGCCGTCTTTTTCGCGCGATGTGCTGCGCACCGGCAATGCCGGGTTCGACCCGCGCCCGTTTGCCACGCCGCGGGATGTCGAAGCTTCGAAGGGCACGTTCCTTGACCGCGTTGAGATAACCTGGAGCGGCGTTGATAACGTCATCCAGTACCAGGTGTACCGCAACACCATCGATGACAGTGACAGCGCCACCCTGCTCCGCACCCTGGTCGCCACCAACATGTCCGACTACACAGTCGAACCCGGCCGGCTCTACTATTACTGGTTGCGCGCCAAGACCCACGTGGTGCCCCTGAGCACCTTCAGTGAATCCAGCCACGGCGGAACGCCGCCTTCACCTCCGACCGCCGTCATCGCCAGCAAGGGCGTTCCCACCAACTACGTGGAAATAGTCTGGAATCCTTCCGACTACACCACGGAATACCGGCTGTACCGGGCTTTCGTCAACGACCCGGAAGCCCCCTCCGTGACCAATCTGGCCGCGGGTGATTTCACCGACTATGACGATCACACGGTAACTCCCGGCCGCACCCACTATTACTGGGTCAAAGCCGTCAACGCCCAAGGCTACGTCAGCGCCTTCAGCGCCGGCGACGGCATCGCCAATTCCGGCGGCATTCAGCCCTCGCCCCCCGCCACATTAACCGCCGGCAAGGGCCTGACTTCCACCAACGTACCGCTTTCCTGGAGTTCCGTGCCGTATGCGGCGGGTTACGTCGTCTATCGCTCCACCGAGCTTAACCCGACCTTTGCCCAGGCCATCGTAACCAACCAGGCGCCCGACACCACGGCCGGCGATCCGCGGACCGTGCCGTTCCTGCCTTACCATTACTGGGTGCGCGCCACCAACCAGTATGGCTTCAGTGATTACAGCGTATCCGATTTCGGCTATACGATTCTGCTGCCCCCGTTGTCGGTGGAAGCCTCCGGCGATCAGACCAACAGGGTGGCCGTCACCTGGGTGGTGGAATCGACCAACGCCACCCGCTACATGATCTACCGTGGCGCCACCACCAATGCCGCCGACGCCGTGTTGCAGGTGGAAGTACCCTACCTCAACAACAGCGCCACCAACTACCACGACTACAGCATCACCCGGGGCGTGGAATATTATTACTTCCTGCGCGCCAAGAATGTTTACGGCATCAGCGACTTCAGCGAGCCCTCCAACCGCGGCGGCACCTTCCCCACCGCCCCCACCGGACTCTCGGCCACGGATGGCTCAGAGGAAAACGCCGTCATTCTGACCTGGAGCCCGCCGGCCTCGCCCGGCACCCGTGGTTACCGCCTGTATCGTTCGACCAGTTTTGATCCCGGCACGGCCAGCCTGTTGGCCTCCACCGAAGTCGGCGATCGCGAACACCATGACACCGGCAGTGAACCGGGACGTTATTACTATTACTGGGCCACAGCTACCAATCTACTGGGATCAAGCAAATTCAGCGGCATCACCTCCGGATGGCGGCCCCTCTCCAAACCCGGGCATCTGAGCGCGGAACAGGGCGCTTCCACCAATCACATCAACGTCACCTGGAGCGCGGCGCGCAACGCCACCCATTATGAAATCTGGCGCGGCACCAGCACCAATCTGGCCGGCGCCGAAAAACTGCAAAACAGCTGGACGGAGCTGGTGTACCCCGACAGCGAAAACGAGGCCGGCACAATTTACTATTACTGGCTGCGTGCCAAAAACGACTCGTTCATCAGCGCCTACACCGACCCGGCCCAGGGCTTCCGCGCTCTGGGGGCGGTGGATCTGGCGGCCGACAGCCTGATCTTCCATCCCAACGTGCTGGCGCCGGAGTCACATCCGACCGCCCTGTCGTTCCAATTGTCAAATCGCGGACCGCAGACCATGCTGCCGCCGAATTCACGCGTGAGCGTTGACTTCTACCTGTCTGATTCGCCGCAGTTCGTGGAACAGGATGCCTACTGGCTGGGCGGCCTCAACCTTGATCTGAGCATGGCCCCCGGCAACGGCAGAGCGCGTTCGCTGACCGCCAGCGAGCTGGCAGCGCTTTCAATTCCGCACCTGCCTGACGGTCATTACTACGTTTTCATGCATGCCCGGCATCAACTGCCGTCCAAATGGAACGATCCGGTGCCCGGCAACAACCATGTCCGGCGCCTGGGCGGCGCCATCAGGATATCCCCACAAGGCGGAGCGCGCCAAGTCCTGCACGACTATGACGGCGACGGCAAGACCGATCCTGCCGTTTATCGTGAAGAAGACGGCGCCTGGCGCGTCCTGATGTCCGGCAGCGGCTATGCTGAGGCCAGTGTCACCGGCTATGGCGGGCCGGGATTGACCCCGGTGCCGGCCGATTATGATGGCGACGGCAAGACCGATCCCGCCGTGTACCGCGAATCTGACGGCGCCTGGGCGGCCTGGCTCTCCGGCGCCAATTACACTCCGGCCACCGCCGCCAACTATGGCGGACCGGGCTTTGCGCCGATACCGGCGGATTATGATGGCGACGGCAAGACCGATCCCGCCGTGTACCGCGAAGCCGACGGCGCCTGGACCGCCTGGCTCTCGCTCGATAATTATGCCCCGATTTCCGTGGACAACCATGGTGGACCGGGCTGGCAGCCGGCCCCTGGCGGTTATGATTACGACACATTTGTTGATCCAGCCGTTTACCACGCCAGCAGCGGTACCTGGCGCATCTGGCCGTCTTCCCAGGGCTACCGGACCCACAACATAACCGGCTGGGGACAGGCCGGCCTGGCGCCCATCCCCGGCGATTACAATGGCGATGGATTGAATGACCTGGCGATTTACCACAAGACCACCGGCTACTGGTTCATCCGCACCCTGGCGGGTGAAACCCTCACCTGGGGCACCCACTGGGGCGGCGCGGACTTCCTGCCGGCGCCCGGCGACTATAATGGCGACGGACGCATGGATCTGGCGGTGTACCACATCCCGACCGGCGCCTGGTACGTTCGGACCGTGACCGGCGGAGTCATTGCCGGCGGCACAATCTTCGGCGGCCCCGGGTTCGTTCCGGCGGGAAATCCGAGCAATTAACCGCAAAGAGATGAAATTGAAACGTTGGCAAAATTGAAACAAGAGGCTCTTGCAAAACACTTGCGGTAGGGACGGCTCTCAGGTCTGCGTCATTCTCGGGCAAGACGGCTCGGTCGGAGACCTCGCCCTACCATTTCATAAGCATTTACCGTGGGTAGGGCGAGCCCCCGAGAATGACGCAGCCGTGGGACGGCTCTCCGAGCCGTACGCTTGCCAAAGGTAGGGACGGCTCTCCGAGCCGTCCGCGTGCAGCAGGTAGGGACGGCTCTCCGAGCCGTCCGCGGACGTTTCGGAGAAACGTACTTACCAGTAATAGGTAAAGCGAGAGGTTGTGCAAGAGGACCAGTAAACGGGAAGGCGAGAGGTTGTGCAAGAGGCTCACTAGGAATCAGGCGTATATTTATGAATTACCAACATAAATCTTCGAGGACTTTGCGATTAAGGGCCGCATTCACCCTGGTGGAATTGATGGTGGTGCTGGCCATCATCGCCGGACTATTGCTGATGATCGTGCCCAATGTGCGCAAACAGCGCGCCCGCGCCCGGTCCACCCAGTGCCATATCCTACATTCCCGATCCGAATGTCAGGGATCTTGACTTCATCCGCTCCGGTCAGATTTCCGTGCGGATATGCCCCGAAGTCAATCGTAACGCCTTTGTCCCCGGGCACAGGGAATTCAAAGGATTTCGCGACGAAACCCGCTCCGGCTATGCTGTCGCCGAGGCCGATTTCGAGCAGTCCTACCTGAAATTAGATGATGAAGGTGTTGATTACGGCGAAGATGATCCTGACATAGTGGACCCCCAGCCGGGCAAAATACGTTTCGACGCCTGGTTCACCACTTACGGCATGAACCGCGTCAGCAAATTCACTGTATCCGGACCCAGCCGGCTGGGCCCTTATGAGCGTTCGCGGGGCGATATCCCCGACAACATTATCGCCTTCATCTGCTGGAATGCCGAGGAGGGTTGGGGCGCTCATATCAATCGAACAACACCAGCGACCTGGGCTTACAACGGACAGGACCGCTACGGCAATCCCGTCAAACAGGACGACTCCAAATTGGCTTTGAAAGGCACAACTGATTGGTGGCGTACGGAAATCGGGTTTTACCACCCCGGCATCGGCACCAATATGACGGCAAATTACGTGGCCATGGACGGCAGCGTCGGCAGCATCAGCTACGCCGATATCAGCTTCACCAATTTCACCTGGGCGCCATAACCAGCGTCGGATTGATTAAAAAACCATTGTTGCTTTCGCAAAATATGCTATAATTATGATGGCAAAGAGAAGAAAAACATATCGGGCCGGATAACCGGGAGGAAACCCATGCAAGCCAAATCAAAACAGGCCTTTACCTTGGTGGAACTGCTGGTAGTGCTGGTCATCATCACGGTGCTGGTGGGAATCACCATCCCTATAGTCAGCCATATCAGCGCCCGCGCGCGTCAGGCCCAGTACGAGGCCATGATGGCCAAAATCCACAACGCCCTGGAGGAATACCGCGCCAAATTCGGCGAATACCCAATTACACCGACGTATGAATATAAAGACACTAACGGTAATTGGGCAACCACAAATAACAACCTAAGCGACTGGCGACGGCACTACCCGCGCAACATCGCCACGGACTGTTACCTGGTGCGGAGAGTGCTTCCAGACCACCCCATCGCCTATACCAATCTGGTAGTGGAAGATAACGCCACCAGAATATGGGAGGAGATCGGCTATGCCACCAAAGTTGGGGTGGACTACGCCCTCACTTACCCGCTGATGCAGGTACCCCTGCTGCGCAATGAGCGCCCTTACATAGAATTCGACTATTTCACCGTGCTGTACCAGGCAACATCAAAGGCCCGGAAGGATGTGGGAAAAGCAGGGATTCGGATCAAAAAAAACACCTACCGCACCCGTTCCGGCGAATTGGTCGAAGTAGAAAGATGGGGCCGTTACGGCTGGCCTATCAACCGTGCCATGGCCTTGGATCCGCGGGACAAGAACGAGGAAGGGAAAACTGTCAAAGGCAAACAACTGAAATACACTTCCAACGGCACGCAATATAGTATTAGAACCTGGTTATAAGAACCTAATTAATTCTATGAGCATTTTTTCATGTCAATCCATACGCCGGGGTTTCACCCTGATCGAGCTACTGGTGACCATATCCATCATTGCCATCCTGATGGGTATGATTGTGCCGGTGTTTTCCACCATGCGCACCAACGCGCGCATCGCCAAAACCAAGGTCGGAGCCAAGAACCTGGAGACCGCTTTCCGCGCATACCTGGATCACTATAAGACTTGGCCCAATCCCGGCACCGAACAGGAAATATCCGACAGTTTGTTCGACATGCTACTGGGCGTCAATCCCGACAACATCACATTTTATGAATTTGACCAGCCATCTGTTGATGCTCGAAAGGCCCTGGACGGCTTCGCCGATCCTGATTCACCAGGCGATCGCGTGTATCGCGTCAAATTTGATCGTTATGACAACCAGATTGACGCACCGCCGGACAACAAACCTGTTTACCGTCCGGTCATTGTATGGGCCAAGGCCCCGCCGAACGAATCGGACGGAGACAAGATCATCACCAGCTGGGACTAGACCGATAAATCAAATAATATAGACAATTTCAAAACTGATGTTTTGCTAGAATTAAGAAATCAGGAGTCATAATTCAGAATAAATGTATAACTATTGCCAAAAACGCCGCGCCGCCTTCACCCTGATTGAAATGATGGTGGTGATGATTATCCTGGTCATCCTGATGACCATTCTGTTTCCCGTGGTCTTTCGTTCACGCGCCCGCGCCCAGCGCCGCCAGGCCCAGGCCGAGGCCAACGCTTTGGTCCTGGCCATCAAGAGCTATCAGAACATCTTCGGGGAATATCCGGCGCAAAGAGGCACAAACGACATGTTCTATTTTACCAATAACTTCAAAGTTGTGCGACCGTTGATGGGGCATAATTCCCGGCAACGCTCGTTCATTAATATTCAAACAAATTCCTTGTGTGCCAACACCAATTACCTGGACCCGGCGGGCGTTCCCTACGTCATTTTTATCGACCAGGACGGCAGCAGCCGCATGACCGCCCTGACCAACACCTACACTTGGTTAAACCCGCGTACCAGCGTCGAACAGGACTACAAGCTCAAAAGTCTGGAAATCAGGGTTTCGGTAGGCGCAGGCGCCTTCATGAACAAGACGAACGCTCTGGAAGTCAATTCCTGGAGCGATTTATGAAATCCCGCACAAATTGACAGACAACAACATGCAACCAGCCTCAACCATATCAGCAAAAAGCCGACACCGCTCCGGCGTCACCCTGCTGGAATTACTGCTGGTGATTGTGGTCATGGCAATTATCATGTCCATATCCATTCCCGCCTTCACCAGTATCGGTCGGGGCGCCGGCATGCGCGGCGCGGTCGCCAGTCTGACATCCACCATCTCGCTTTCCCGGCAATGGGCCATCACCAAGCGCGAACGGGTGGTTTTCCAGTATGGCAACACTGTAACCAACGATAATGATGTCGGTTATTATGTTGTCTATGCCATTACCGATGAAAGCGCCGAGTCGGCCGGGGAATACCCAAACTCACGACAGACCATTCAAAGTAATCGCCTTGATAATGCATTTAGTTTCAGAGGCTTACCTGGCAATCCAACGGAAATTACATTCAAGACTGATGGGGGCGCTTCTCAGAGTCTTCCGCAGCATATTAACATCAGCGATCTTGATATTCACGGACAAAATTTGTCACGTAAAGTGAAAGTTAATTTTCTGACTGGCAGTGTTTCAGTACAACAGCCATAAATGTTTTGTAGTTAATTTTTAGCTGAGCAGTTACATCAAATGATCAAAGAGCAACACAACCTGCAAAATAAACTGCGGGGCGGCATACGGGCCGGTTTCAGTCTGGTGGAAGTCACCCTGGCGATGATGGTGATAGCCGTGGGCATCCTGGCGGTCATGAGCCTGTTCCCCGCCGGCCTGGATCAGAACATGCGCTCGATAGAAGACACGCGCATGGCATTTTTCGCGGAGGAAGTCTTCAACGGACTCCAGGCCCATGCCGCTGAAGATTGGGATGGTCTGGAGACTATTATAATGAAGCTTGCCGCAGAAGAATCTTGGGGATCAGCACCCCTGCCGCCCGAAGTGATTTCCGACTGGAACACCGTCACCACCAATATCTATTACAGCAAATACGAAGGAGCCAATGATGTTGACAACATCGAACACCACGTCTTGCGTTACAAGCTGTTAATTCAAGATGAAAAACCGCGGATTAAATCCGCTACGCTCTGGGTCTGGCCAGGCAAGTTCGGCCCCACCGATACACCGAACGTGTTCTACTCGGAATTTTTCCGGCTGGAAACACCGTGATCAGGAAGGTTTTAGGTGAGGCTCTTGCAAACCCCTTGCGGTAGGGACGGCTCTCCGAGCCGTCCGTTTGCAGCAGGTAGGGACGGCTCTCCGAGCCGTCCGTTTGCAGCAGGTAGGGACGGCTCTCCGAGCCGTCCGCGGACGTTTCGGAAAAACGTCCCTACCAGTAATCGGGAAGGCAACATCCCGCAATATATCTGCCGGCGCTGTGGAGCCTGCTGTCGCTGGACGGGGTTGGTGCGATTGCAGCCGGAGGAGCCGACATCAATTGCCCGTCTGCTGAACATGACCCCGGAGGATTTTGTGGCGCAATATACAAGTTTGACACCCGACCGCCGCGGGCTGGCGCTGACGGAACAGCCGAATGGCGCTTGCGTCTTTCTCAAGGAAAACACCTGCCTGATCCAGGCCGCCAAACCGCAACAATGCCGCAATTTCCCCAATCGCTGGAATTTTGAAGGATTCGAAAAAATATGCCGGGCCAAGAAGATCGTCCGTCCACCGACACAGATAAATTGAAACATTCCCGGCTCCGCCTGCCGCCCTGGATCCGGGTCCGCGCGCCGGCGGATGGATTCAAGCTGGACGCCGTCCACCGCACCCTGCGCGCCACCGGCCTGCCCACGGTCTGTGAAAGCGCCCATTGTCCCAACCGCGCGGAATGCTTTGCGCGCGGAACCGCCACGGTGATGATACTGGGCGAAATCTGCACCCGTGATTGCCGGTTCTGCGCCGTGACCCACGGAACACCCCAACCGCCGGCGCCCGATGAACCGGAGCGGGTGGCGGAACTGGCCCGGCGCCTGAAATTACGCTACGTGGTCGTTACCAGCGTCACCCGCGACGACCTGCCGGACGGCGGCGCCGGGGTATTTGCCGCCGTAATCCGCCAACTGAAATCCATCCCGGTACAGGTGGAAGTTCTAACGCCGGATTTCCAGGGCCATGAACCATCCATCGCCACCGTGATCCAGGCAGAGCCGGATGTGTTCAACCACAACCTGGAAACCGTCCGGCGCCTGCAGGCTTTAATCCGTCCCCAGGCAGATTATCAGCGATCGCTGGAGGTCTTGCGCATGGCATCGAGGATGGACTCCCGCGTCACCATCAAGTCCGGACTGATGCTGGGGCTGGGCGAGACGGACGCGGAGCTGCGCGAAGCCCTGCGGGACTTGCGCGCGCAAGGGTGCATGGCATTGACTCTGGGCCAGTATCTCGCACCGTCCCGCAATCACCACCCGGTGGAACGCTTCGTGCCGCCCGCGGAGTTCGACGCCTGGCGTCAGACAGCCCTGGAAATGGGATTTGCCGCCGTCGCCGCCGGCCCTCTGGTGCGCTCTTCCTACCGCGCCGACGAATTAGCCGCGGCGGATTGACAGGCAGTCTGGACCCTTTGAAGTGCGGCGGCTCGACGCCGCTTTCTCCCCCGCTTACGGCTTTCCCTCTACTCTTACGGGATTAAATGAATCAGTGTATGATTCACTCCAGGTCAAAACCAGTACGAACACAGAAGAAGGAAAAGCGGCGTCGAGCCGCCGCAGTCCAAATGAGGAAAAGCGGCTTGACGCATACTGCCGTTTGCAGTATGAGATAAATTATGAATGATTGGCCACATGCTCCGCCACACCGCCTTACCGAAAATGGCGTATACATGATAACCGCTGGGATTTTCCAAAAGGCTCACTTGTTGAATACAGATGATAGACGGGACATTTTCTGCCGGATTTTCTTTGCATGTATGCTGGAATTTGAATGGGAATTACACGCATGGGCGGTTTTGTCCAATCATTATCATTTTCTCGCATCCTCTCTGTCGGACCCCGGCACTTTGCAAAAAGGCATTTCCAAATTACATACGTTGTCAGCCAAAGAACTCAACCACCAGGATCGACAACCAGGGCGCAAGGTCTGGTTCCAGTATTTTGATTCGCACATCACGTTTTTAAACTCATATTTACCCCGTTTGAAATATGTCCACAACAATCCCGTCCATCACGGAATTGTTGCCAGCGCAGAGGAATACAGATGGTGCTCGGCGGCATGGTTTTCCCGGAACGCTACCCCAGCCTTTCAGAAGACAGTCAACAGTTTCAAGACTGATACAATATCAGTGCCTGATTCATTCTAGCCCCCCTCCCCCACACGAGCACAGAAGAAGAAAAGCGGCGTCAAGCCGCCGCAGTCCAAATGAAGAAAAGCGGCGTCGAGCCGCCGCAGTCCAAATGAGGAAAAGCGGCGTCAAAAGCCTCCCCATGCAGATCGCGTGCGCTTACGCCTTGCGCCGAAATGTCATTTATCGTATTGTTTGCCCAAATTAAGAGCCCAATCAACCAGGTTCGATAATTCCGCAATGAGCCCTTTGTATTTAATTTACCGCCTGGCGCAGATCATCGTCCGCCGCCTGCCACATCCCATGGCTTACTACGCGGGGATGCGCCTGGCCGACGTTTTTTTCGTCCTGGACCGCAGGGGCCGCCGCGCTGTCATTGCCAACCTCAGCCGCATTCTCAAGCATCAGGGGCGTACGGTCACACAGAGGGAGTTGACGCGCATGTGCCGCAGGAACTTCGAGAATTTCGGCAAGTACCTGGTTGACTTTTTCCGTTTCGCCCGATTCCAGCCCGATCAGATCGGACAACTGGTGCAGATTGAAAACATGGAAGCGCTGGAACAGGCCCGCGCCCATAACAAGGGGGTTATCCTGGTAACCGCCCATTTCGGCAACTGGGAACTCGGCGGCGCGGTGCTGACCACATTAGGTTATGAACTGTCGGCGGTCTTTCAGCCGGAACGCGCCCGCAGCGTCAACCGCCTGTTTCAACAAAGACGCGCCGGGCGCGGCATCCACGGCATCGAATTGGGCAAGGCCGCCCGCAGCGTGATTAAGGTGCTGAAAAACAAAGGCATGGCCGCCATGCTGGCCGACCGGGATTTCAGCGGCGAACGTGCCACCATCGATTTTTTCGGGGCGCCGGCGCATCTCCCCAGCGGCCCGGCGCGCATGGCGCAGCGTACCGGCGCGCCGGTGGTGCCGATGTTCATGTCGCACAAGCCGGATGACACTTTTGTGCTGCGAGCCTACCCGCCCATCATCCCGACCGCCAACACTACCGTGGAAGATATCCACAGGCAAATCCGTGACGCGTTGGAACATGCAATCAATCAGAACCCACTGCAATGGTTTATTTTTGAAGACTTCTGGAGAGATAGACATGAATGAAGAACAGCGTAGTCAACAGAAATTCTGCGTCATAGTGCCGGCCTATCTGGAGGCCGGCCGCATAGGCAAAGTCGTAACCGACATCAAACGCCATGCCCGGGACGTGGTCGTGATTGACGACGGCTCAACCGACGGCACCGCCGAAGAAGCCGCCGCTGCCGGCGCCCATGTCATCCGCCATCCGGAAAATCGCGGCAAAGGCGCGGCGCTCGACACGGGGTTTGTCTATGCCCGCGAACACAATTTCGATTACCTGATAACCATGGACGCGGACGGACAGCACGACCCGGATGACATCCCCACCTTTGTGGAAGCTTACCAGCGTACCGGCATCACCGTGCTGGTCGGCAACCGCATGGATAAAACCGACAACATGCCGCTGGTGCGGCGCTGGACCAATCGCATAATGAGCTGGTACCTGAGCCGGGCCATGCGGCAATATGTTCCCGACTCTCAATGCGGATTCCGCCTGTACCGCTGCGATCAGACACCCTACATCGCCACCGAATCCACCCGTTACGCCGCGGAATCGGAAATCCTGCTGCATGTAGCCGCGCGCGGGATCCGCATCGACTCGGTCCCGATAGCGGTTATCTACCACGATGAAAAGAGCAAGATCAGCCCGGTGCGTGACACCCTGCGCTTTGTCATGATGATTCACCGGCACCGCAAGCGCACCCACGTTCGGCGGCGCACCTGATCAATAATCCTCGAAG
>JAIVGW010000266.1:7235-18042 GCA_020201415.1 Lentisphaerota bacterium | reverse complement strand
GGCGCATGGCCCGTAGGCGTTGCAGGCGTTGCAGGGGTTCGTCGGGAGCCAGCTCGCGCTGGTCGAATCCGGCGTGTTGCAGCAGGGTCCGATGGAAAACATCGGTATTGAAAAATGTTGTCAGAACATTCAGGCAGGTGGCTTTGAATTCAGGCCGGCGGTGCCAGCCGGCGCGGAGTTTAAGCAGATCGATCAATTCGTCCGCCTGTTCCCGATTGAGCAGTTCCTCTTGCCAAAGTTCGGCGCAGGCATCCGCCCGGGCCGGTTCCAATTCATCCGCCAGTCTTTGCAAAGTCCGCCGCATTTCAGCGGCGTCCGCCGCCTGGTCGCCGGCCTGACTGAGGATCCATTCCTCGATTTGCTCTATATCCGTGGGTGCATTGGTCATGGTTTCAGCAGGTAAATGATAATTTGTTTTAAATATGGTTGAGTTGGAAAAAAGAATTAAATACTATATGTCGAACGCATGCAATGATTATTACACACCACGGTGTTTTTTTTGCCGACAAGCCGGTGTGTTGAGGTGCAGCATAATGATGAGGGATATTTAATGAAATTTGATCCGCAGGCCGAACAGTTGAATCAGGTAATCAATGAATCAGGCACCGGGGTGTCGGGCATGCTTTCACAGCGTGGGCTGGGAATATTTTTCCCAAAACAGGGGATTTTAGCGCAATCAGCCGAAGCCAAGGGCCGTGAGATCAATGCCACGATCGGTATCGCCCTGGCGGAAGCCGGCGGACCGCTGCACCTTGCCAGCGTGGTCGGCGGGCTGGGTCTGGGAGCCGGCGAGGCGGTGCCTTACGCGCCTTCGCCGGGCCTGCCGGATTTGCGTAAGGCCTGGGCCGATATGCTGCTGCTCAAGAATCCCTCGCTGCGGGGTAAAAAGATCAGCCTGCCGGTGGTCACCAGCGCCTTGACGCACGGTTTAAGCATGTGCGGGTATCTTTTCTGCGATCCGGGTGACACTCTGCTGTTGCCGGACTTGTACTGGGAAAATTACGATCTGGTTTTCGGACAGGCCTGGCAGGCCCGCCTGGAAACTTTCAGGACGTTTGACGGCTCGGGGTTCAATGTCGCCGGCCTGGCGGAAAAATTGCGGGCCCGGCAGTCCGGTGAAAAGGCGCTGGTCCTCTTGAATTTCCCCAATAATCCCACCGGCTACACCGTGACCGAAAAAGAGGCGCGGGCCTTGTGCGACTTGCTGCTGGAAACCGCCCGGCGTGGTGTGCGGGTGGTGGTCCTGATCGACGACGCCTATTTCGGCCTGGTGTTTGAGGACGGCATTCTGCGCGAGTCCCTGTTCGCGGCGTTGTGCGATCTGCACCCCAATCTGCTGGCGGTGAAATTGGACGGTCCGACCAAGGAGGACTATGTCTGGGGCTTCCGGGTAGGTTTCCTGACCTTCGGCACCGCCGGCGGCACACCCGAGTTGTACAGCGCCCTGGAAGCCAAGACCGCCGGGGCGATCCGCGGCTCAATATCCAATGCTTCCTGTCTCTCGCAGAATCTGCTGGTACGCGCCTATGCCTCTCCTGAGTATGCCGCGGAGAAGCAGGCGGCTTATGATATTTTGCGCGGGCGTTATCGCGAAGTGCGGCGCATTCTGGCCGAACATCCGGAATATGCCGGACAGTTTGTCCCGTTGCCGTTCAATTCAGGTTATTTCATGTGCATCAAGACCACCCGGGCGGACCCGGAAAAATTACGACGCAAACTTATCGCCGATTATTCCACCGGAGTGATCGCCATGGGCGGCGTGGTGCGGCTGGCGTTTTCAGCCACGCCGACCGAAAAGCTGGCGGACCTGTTCGCCAATATCTATAAGGCGGCGTCGGAATTGGACGGATGATGTTGTCGGCGCCGCGGCGGGCGCCCGGTTGCCGCATGGGGAGTAGCTGATCATGGCTTATGAAGTACTGGCGCGCAAGTGGCGGCCGCAGCAGTTTGACGATGTAGTGGGGCAGACGCATGTTACCGACACCCTGAAAAATGCCATCCGTTCCGATCGGGTAGCGCATGCCTACCTGTTCGTCGGGCCCCGCGGCGTCGGAAAAACCACTATTGCCCGCATTTTCGCCCGCGACCTGAATTGCGTCAAGGGGCCCACGGAAACGGCCTGCGGTGTCTGCGATTCCTGCCGGGAGATTTCAACCGGCAGCAACATGGACGTGCAGGAAATCGATGGCGCTTCCAACCGGCGGATCGAAGATGTGCGCGATCTGCGGGAGAATGCGCGCTTTGCCCCTACCGGGCGCTTCAAGATTTACATTATCGACGAAGTGCACATGCTGACCACCGAGGCCTTCAATGCCCTGTTGAAAATCCTGGAGGAGCCGCCGCCGCACATCAAGTTTTTCCTGGCTACCACGGACCCCCAGAAAATTCCGGGCACCATCCTGTCGCGCTGCCAGCGTTTCGATCTGCGCCGGATTCCGGTGCGTCTGATCGTGGAGCGTCTGGAATTGATTGTCAGGGATGAGAAGGTGGAGGCCGACCATGATGCGCTGCTGGCGGTGGCGCGGGCCGCGGATGGCGGATTGCGCGACGCCGAGTCCGCGCTGGACCAGTTGATTTCATTCCAGGGCAGGAAAATCAGCGAGGATGATGTTTTGGCGGTTTTCGGCCTGGTCTCGCGCCAGGCCTTGGAAACGCTGGCGGGATCTTTGCTGGATGGCGAAATCCTGCGGATTGTCAAGCTGGTGGGCGAGCTGGATAACCAGGGTAAGGACATGCAGCGGCTGCTGGTGGAATTGCTGGAATATTTCCGCAACCTGCTGCTGTTCGTGGAAGTCGGCGCTGAAGCGGCGGAACTGGATATAGCCGAGGCCCAGGCGTCCACGCTGGCCGACCAGGCGGCCCGGGCCGATGCCGAACGTCTGCTGCGGATGATCGACGTGTTGATGGATACGGCCGATCGTTTGCGTTTTGCCCTGTCGCGCCGCACCCTGTTGGAGACGGCGCTGATTCGCTGCGCGCGCCTGGCGCGCACTGTCAGCCTGCAGTCGATTCTGGAACAGGTGCGCGAACTGCAGGCCCGTCTGGGTTCGGCGCCCGCTGCGCCGGCGCCCTCAGCGCCGGCGCACGCCAAATCGTCCGAGTTGCCGCTTAAACCGGCGCGGGATGAGGTTCCGCCTCCCGCGCCCACGGCGGCGGATGAATTGGAGCTGCTCAAGGAAAAATGGCCGGCCCTGCTCGATCAGGTCGGCCGCGCGGCCATCCGTGCCCGTGGCGCTTTGCTGGATGCCGCGCCGCTGACGGTGCTGCCGGACAAGGTTGTAATTGGTATTGACCGGGAGTTTGCCGACCGGATCGAACTGTTGGAGCAGCCCCGCTCCAAACTCGCCCTGCAGAAGGCGTTGGCGGCGGTGTTGCGCCGTGAAGTTGCGGTGGACTTCGAGACCAGCGCCCGGTCGGCGGCGCCACCGGCGTCCGGCGGTCGATCATCCGGCCGCGGTGACATTCGCAAATGGATGGAAGACAAGAGTGTGCAGAAGGTGTTGGATGTTTTCAACGGCAGCATCCTGGAAGTGCGGGAATAAACCTGTGCCCTTTATTGCCGTTGAAGACTTTTAATCTCAGGCTTAAACCTGCGGAACGCATGTTTCGCGCTTGGAAAGGAAGTTATTGATGAACAACATGTTCAAAATGATGAAGGATGCTGCCGTGATGCAGCGCAATGTTAAGAAAATTCAAGCGCAATTGCGGCAGCAGACGGTGGAATTTTCCGCCAAGGGCGGGCAGGTCAAGGCCACGGCGCGTGGTGACGGTTCGCTGGCGTCCATCACAATCGCGCCTGAGGCGATGGATCCGGCCCGGCCGGCCGTCCTGGAGAAGATGGTGGTGGCGGCGGTGGAAGGCGCGTTGGACGCGGCGCGTAAACACAGCGCGCGCGAAATGCGCGGGTTGATGTCGGAAATGGGCATGGACGGTTTGCCGGGAATGTAACTGGAGGATGAGCGCATGCGTCGTCATGCCGCCTTGGAGCGTCTGTGTGATTGTCTGGGCCGGTTGCCCGGTATTGGCCGGCGGACCGCCGAGCGCCTGGCGTTCAATCTGGTGACTTCGCACAGGCCGGTGCTGCAGGATTTGCAGAGCGCCCTGCAGGAGGCCGCCGTGCGCCTGGCTGCCTGTTCCTGTTGCGGCGGGTTGACGATCGCCGAGGAAAATCCCTGCCGTCTATGCACTGACCAGCGCCGGGATGACAATGTGTTGTGCGTGGTGGAAGATCCGCTTGATATCATGCGCATTGAGCAGGCGGGCGGCTATCACGGGCGTTATCATGCGATTATGGGCCGTCTGTCGCCCATGGGCGGCGTCGGCGCCGGTGATTTGCGCATGGCGGAACTGCTGCAGCGGGTCGAACAGGGGCGGTTCCGGGAGGTGATTCTTGCGCTCAACAGCAATGTCGAAAGCGATGCTACGGCGCATTTCATTGCCAGCCGTCTGGCCGGGATGGACCGGTCCGGGATGCAGGTTTCGCGTCTGGCCATGGGGATCCCGGCCGGGGGCGGCGTGGCCAATGCCGACATGCTGACACTGGCATCGGCCCTGCGGGGGCGCCGGACGCTTGAGCGTTGAGCTGCCGGCGGACTATTGATCGGAACGGCTGTTTGCGACGGCCGCTTATATAATCTGGGAGCTGTAAATGCCGCAATGTGAAAATATGAATAAAAATCGGCAGGTCTGCAACTGCTCGTACGAACCATGTCCGCGCAAGGGGCGCTGCTGTGAGTGCCTGCATTACCATCTGGCGTTGGGGGAACTGCCGGCCTGTGCCTTTCCCGACCAGGTGGAAAGGACTTATGATCGTTCATTCCGCCGTTTTGCTGAACTGCATGGCGGATGAACATGACCGACGCACATGCCAGTTTCGCTTTCGAGATGCTGACGGAGGATCCCGGGTCGCATGCCCGTTGCGGTCGCCTGCTGACCGCGCACGGGGCGGTGGACACTCCGGTTTTCATGCCCGTCGGCACCCAGGGCACCGTCAAGGCCATGACCCCGGATGAATTGGAGGATCTGGGGGTGGAGATGGTGCTGGGCAATACCTATCATCTGCACACACGCCCCGGCGATGAGATTGTGGAGCACTGCGGCGGATTGCACAAATTCATGAATTGGAACCGTCCAATTCTTACCGACAGCGGCGGGTTCCAGGTGTTCAGTCTGGCGGGCTTGCGCCGGATACGCGATGACGGTGTGGAGTTTGCCTCGCATGTCGACGGCCGCCGGCTTTTTCTCGGGCCGCGCGAGGCCATGCAGATTCAGCGCCGCCTGGGAGCGGACGTGGCCATGGTTTTTGATGAATGTCCTCCATACCCCTGCGATCATGATTACGCTTGCAATGCGGTGCGGCGCACCATACAATGGGCTGCCGAATGTGTTGACCAACCGCGGGCGCCCGGTCAGGCGGTCTTCGGCATTGTGCAGGGCGGGATGTATGACGACTTGCGCTGCCAGCGGTGGAGGCCACGGTCGGCAGCCTGCCGCGTGAGCGGCCGCGTTACCTGATGGGCGTAGGTATGATGCCGCAGATTCTGGCGTCAGTGGCCATGGGGGTGGATATGTTTGATTGCGTGATGCCGACGCGCCTGGCTCGTAACGGCGCGGCGTTCACGCGCCGCGGGCATTATGCAGTGCGGTCGGCGGTCTTCCGGGATGACCGCCGACCGATAGAAGAGGGGTGTGAATGTTACGCCTGCCGCCGGTACTGCCGGGCCTACATCCGGCACCTGGTGAATGTGGGCGAGATTTTGGGTGTGCGGTTATTGACAATCCATAATCTGCATTGTTACATGCGTTTTATGCAGGACGTGCGGGAGTCCATCAGGCGCGGTCGGTTCATGCGCTTCAAGGATGATTTTGAAAGGGATATGGCTGCGGCCCAGGCGGTGTATTAATAGTGATGGCGGTCCGGCGCAATGATTATAGCCGCCGGTTCGCCTTTTATGGAAGGGAAGGGATATGTTGTTGCAGAATCTGTTGCTGGTTGGTATGGCCGGAGCGCCTGGCGGTGCGGGACAGCAGTCGTCGCCTATGCTGATGGTAGGCTGGCTGGTGATCATGGTAGCCCTGTTTTATTTTATGATGATCCTGCCGCAGCAGCGGCGGGAGAAGGCGCGGCGCAATTTGCTCAGTGCGGTAAAAACCGGCGACCGCGTGGTTTTTGGCGGCGGATTGATCGGTGTGGTGGCCAACGTCAAACAGGATATGTTTGTCATCAAGGTGGCCGATAACGTCAAGATTGAAGTGGTGCGTGCGGCGGTGACCCGTGTGTTGCACGATGACCAGGACCTGCGCGCGGCAACGAAGGAGTGATATTTGATGGACAAGCACGCAATCTGGAAGTGGCTGTTGTTTTTGGGACTGATGTCCTGGTCGCTGGCTTTGGTTGTGCCCCTGGACAAAATCAAGCTGGGGCTGGACCTGCGCGGCGGAGCGAGTTTTACCGTGCAGGTGGACGAGGAGGAAGTACTCAAGCAGTTAAAAGATGAGTACCGCGACCTGACCGAGGCGCAGTTGCGCTCCCGGTTGCCCCAGGCCGTGCGCGAAGCCCAGGAAAAGGCGCTGGAAATCATTCGTAATCGCGTGGATGCCCTGGGTGTGGCCGAGCCGATTATCTATCCCGAGCAACACAACCGCATCGCCGTGCAGATTCCCGGATCTTCGCCCGAGGAGCAGCAGCGCGCCGCTCATCTGATAAAAAGCGCGGCCTTTCTGGAATTCAGCATGGTGCATGAGGACAATGACAATCTCGTGCGCAATCTGTTCGACCGGGGGCTGGCGCCGCCGGGGTTCCGGATCGTGTCGATGGACGGCACGCGCCGGGGAGAATATTACCAGCGGGAAGCCGGACGGGTGGAGGAGCTCGGCGATGATTGGCGTCAGAGCATCGAGGGTTTTCAGGCGCCGCCAGGCTACCGCTTCATGCTGGAAGAACGCATGGTGGATGGGCATCGCCTTTATTCGCCTTGTTTTGTCAGTCGGCGTTCCGAACTCAAAGGAGATGCGGTGCGGCATGCCAAGGTGGAATACAATGCCATGGGGCAGCCCTATGTCACCATGCAGTTCGATGCCCGGGGCGCCCGCCGCTTCGCGAATATTACCTCCGATTACGCGCCGGGCGGACCGCGCAATCCCAATCCCGAGGGCCGGCGCTACCTGGCGATCATCATGGACGGCAAGCTTTATTCCGCGCCCTTCATCAAGACAGCCATTTTCGGCGGTGATGCGGTGATTGAGGGTAATTTCAGTATGAAAGAAGCCCAGGATCTGTCCATCGTGCTGCGGGCCGGTTCGCTGCCGGCGCCGGTGCAGATCATCGAATCGCGCAGTGTGGATCCTTCGCTGGGCCGTGATTCTATTCAAAGCGGGTTGCGCGCGGCGGTCTTCAGCGGTGTGGTGGTGATCTTGTTCATGGCCATTTACTATTTCTGGGGCGGCCTGATCGCCGATTTCGGTTTGCTCAGCAACATGCTGTTGCTGCCGTTGGGAATGCTGTTGGCTTCGGGAGTGCTGGGAATGTTCACCGGCGCCGGCGGGGCGGGTCTGCCGGTGCTGACCATGCCCGGCATTGCCGGTATTGTGCTGACCGTGGGTATGGCGGTGGACGCCAACGTGCTGATTTTCGAGCGTATTCGCGAGGAACAGAACCAGGGCAAACGCTTTGGCGCGGCCGTGGAGGCCGGCTACAGCAAGGTCTTCCTGACGATTTTGGATGCCAATGTCACCACCGTGCTGGCGGCGACCATTTTGTTCGTTTTCGGCACCGGGCCCATCCGGGGTTTCGGAGTGACCCTGACGGCCGGCATCATTGTCAGCATGTACACCGCGCTGGTGGTAACGCGCATGGTGCTGGAACTGGTTGAACGCAGCGGTAAAGTCCAGAAAATGCGGATGCTTTCCATGTTCCGCGCCACCCGCATCAATTTCATTGCCTGGTACAAGCCCGCGCTGCTGGCGTCCCTGGTGGTTCTGGTTGCCAGCAGCTCCCTGGTGGGCTGGCGCGCATGGCGCGATCATTCCTCCGTGCTCGGCGCCGATTTTACCGGCGGCGCTTCCATGACCTTCAGCTTCACAGAGCGTCAGGATGTGGAGAGTCTGCGGGCCGCGCTGTCTGAGGCTGGCGTCCGTGATGCGCAGATTCAGTATCAGCGTGAAATGGACCGTCCGGTCGAATACCTGCAGGTACGCACTGCCACCGGCAACGGCGATGCGGTCAAGCAGATGCTGCTGGAAGGTATGCCGGCCGCCGGCTTCCAACTCCTGAGCGAGGATGTCATCGGGCCGCAGATCGGGCAGGAGATGATCGGCCGGGCCCTCAAGGCCCTGATCTACGCTTTGGTGGGTATGATCATTTATATATCCTGGCGTTTCGAATTTGCCTTCGCCATCGGTGCGATTGCGGCCCTGGCACATGACGTTTTGATTTGCCTGGGGCTTTACTGCCTGATGGGCCGTCAGATCAACATGATCGTGATCGCCGCTTTGCTGGCGATCGTGGGGTACTCCGTCAATGATACCATTGTGATCTTCGACCGTATTCGGGAGAAATTGCGCATGAATCCCTCCGGTGATTTTGCGCAGTTGTGCAATCTGAGCATCAACGAGACGCTCAGCCGCACCGTCCTGACTTCGTTGACCACTTTCCTGGCGGTCTTTATGCTGCTGTTTTTCGGCGGCGGCGCCATTAATGATTTTGCCATGTTGCTGTTTATTGGCATTATCGCCGGCACTTATTCGACAATCTACATCGCTGTGCCGGTCATGCTGTTGTTGCGCAAGAGGATGCATAAAAAACCCGGGGAGCCGGCCAAGCGTTGAAGATCTGGCGTACAGCCGCCGCGGACGATGATGTGATTGCCTGTCTTGCAGTTGCGCATGGGTTGCCACGGGCGGCGGCAGCGGTGTTGGCGGCGCGGTGTGTGCAGGGCGATGTTGCGGTGCGGCGTTTCCTGCACCCCCGCTTGAGCGATCTGGGCGATCCCTTCGCCCTGCCGGATATGGCGGCGGCTGTGACGCGCATCTGGCGCGCGCTGGACAACCGGGAAGCGATCCTGATCTTCGGTGATTATGATACCGACGGCATTACCAGCACCGTACTACTGGCCAGGGTGCTCTGGCGGCTTGGTGCGGCATCCGTCACACCTGTTCTGCCCAATCGTTTGGGCGAGGGTTACGGTTTTACCGAAGAGGCCCTGCGGCGCGGCCTGGAATTATGTCGGCCATCTCTGATCATTACCGTGGACAACGGCATTTCCGCCGGCCCGGCCTGTGCTGTCGCCCGGGCCGCCGGCATCGATGTGGTGATAACTGATCATCATGAACCGTCCGGCCCATTGCCCGATGCCGCGGCGGTGGTGAACCCCAAGCTCCATGCGGACGGCGCGGAACGCCTGCTGGCCGGGGTGGGCGTCGTGTTCAAGCTGTGCCATGCCCTGGTGGCTGAAGGCCGCCGTCATGGCCGTGCGGTGGCGGAGATGGATCTGCGCGATTATCTTGATCTGGTGATGCTGGGGACGGTGGCCGATATCGTGCCGTTGCTCGGCGAGAATCGTATCCTGGTGCGCCACGGCCTGGCCTGCCTGGAACGTTCGCAACAGGCGGGCTGGCGCGCCCTGATGTCGCGGGCCGGCATTACCCCGCCGCTCAACGCGCGGCAAATGGCATTTGCTCTGGCGCCGCGGTTGAATGCCGCCGGCAGAATGGGGGCGCCGGACAAGGCGCTGGAGCTGCTGCTGACGGATGATGCCGCGCGGGCGGCCTTGATTGCCCGCGAGCTGGATGCGGCCAATCGTCAGCGCCAGGCCACCGAGATACGCATAGTCGGCGAAGCCACCGGTCGGATTGACGGGTGGTTCGATCCGGAACGGCACTACGGTCTGGTGATTGCCGAAGATAACTGGCATCCGGGTGTCGTGGGGATTGTGGCCGCACGACTGGTTGGGCGTTATCATCGCCCGGTAGTGGTTGTTTCCTTTGATGAGCAGGGCCTGGGGCGCGGGTCGGCGCGCGGCATCGAGGGGCATAATTTGTTGCAAAGTCTGCAGGCCTGCAGCGATCATCTGGAATCTTTCGGCGGACATGCGCTGGCGGCCGGTGTGGTGCTGCGCCGCCGGGCGCTGGATGATTTCGCCGTAACTTTCAATGCGGCGGTTACCGCGGCGATGTGCGGCCGGGATCTGCGTCCGGTACAGAGCATCGATGCCTGGACGACCCTGGGGGAACTGGACGAAGCGCTGTTGACGGCCCTGGACCGGTTGCAGCCTTTCGGGCAGGACAATCCCACCCCGGTTTTCGCCGCCGCCGGAGTGCACGTGGAGCAGCCGCCGCAGGCCATGGCTGGACGTCATCTGCGCTTCACTGTGGCCGATGGCTCCCGCCGGATGCCGGCCGTGGGGTTCGGCATGGCCGATCGCCCGCCGCCGCCGGGGCGGGTTGATCTGGCGTTCCAATTTCAGCAGCACACATGGCGCGGGCGTCGGACCTTGCAGCTTAATGTGCAGGACTGGCGGCCGGCGGAATAGATCAAAGGGCGGCCTGCATTCTTTGGTTGTGGCCGCAGGCCGCCTTGTTATATGGAGCGGGACGCCGTAATTGATTTTTTATGCCTGATCGGCAAAAAATCATTGCCAGATGTCAAGCCCCGTTGTATAAACAAGTTTTTGCGGAGACACTCGGCCGTTGCCGGCTGTGTTGCGGCGGTTTTCTGGGACTAGCTTTGAGGTGCTATGGCTGTTGAAAAAGAAGATGTAATACGGGTTGAGGGTGTTGTGGCCAAGGTGTTGCCGGCGACGATGTATCG
>JAIVGW010000266.1:0-7157 GCA_020201415.1 Lentisphaerota bacterium | reverse complement strand
CTGTTCCGGCGTTGCCGCGTTCCATCCGATTATCTACGCCTGCCGCCGGGTGAGTTGGAAAACCTGCTGCGGCCCCTGGGTTTTTTCCGGCAGAAGACCCGCCTGCTGCGCGGGACGATGCAAGTGTTGCACAACAGGCACCACGGACAGGTGCCGGGCCGCATGCCGGATCTGCTGGAACTGCCCGGAGTGGGGCGCAAGACCGCCAACGTGGTTTTGAGCAACGGGTTCGGCGTGGCGGCGGGCATCGCCGTGGATACGCATGTACGGCGCGTGGCGCGGCGGCTGGGTTGGACGGTGGCCGTGGATCCGGATCGCATCGAGCAGGATCTGCTGGCGCTCTTTGCGCGCCGGATGTGGCCGCGCATCAATCACGTGCTGGTGATACACGGACGCTATGTCTGCCGCGCTCGCCGACCTGATTGCGCCGGGTGCCGGGTGCGCAGGCGCTGTCCAGCCGCATCGGATTCAACGCAGTCCCATGGCGCGCAAGGCGCTGAGGAAGTCTTGCGGTAAGGGCGCCTGGACTTTCAGCGTGGCGTGCCCGGCGGGATGCGGCAGCAGCAGCCGCCGGGCGTGCAGCATCTGGCGCGGCACATGCATCTGCGCTTTATCCAGAGTTCGTCCGGCGGTATAATGCCGGTCGCCCAGCAGCGGCAGGCGCAGTTGCATCAGATGCCGGCGGATCTGGTGGGTGCGTCCGGTGTCAATGGATATCTGCAGGTGGGCGGCAAGCCGGGAACGGTCCAGGACGCGCAGGCGGGTGCGCGCCGGCTGACCGTCCAGCGGCGTATCCATCTCGCGTTGCTCGAATTCCGGGCGGCCGATGACAATAGCTTGATAGATTTTTGTCACGCGCCGGGCGGCGAAGAGAGCGATGATCGTAGCTGCCAGATCACGATCGTCGCAAAACATCACGCAGCCGCTGGTGTCGCGGTCCAGGCGGTGCAGAGCTTCCAGCCGTGGCCGGTTCAGCAGTTGGCGCAAGATTGTTTCCAGGCTGTGCGGCCCGTTGGTGGTCACGCCCGGCGGTTTGTCCAGGATCAACAGGCCGGATTCCCTGTGCAGAATGGGCGGGAGCTTGTCTGGGACCGGCGCGGATTCGGTCAGTTCAATCACGTCGCCCGGCTTGACGCGGTGGCGGGCCATCCATACCCGGCGTTTATTGATAAAAACTCCACGGCGGTCGATCAGGGCCTTGGCCTGGTTGCGGGAAATGCCCAGGTGGTCTGCCAGGTATTCCTGCAGGGTCCGGGGTGGCTGCTGCGGTTCAATCTGCCACGAACGTTTTTTCATGGTGTATATGATGGTTATGTGTTAGCATGCGGCACTTTCGATATGAGGGCATCCGGTGATTAGCAGTATTGCCGGGAAAAAGCAACCTGATTATGCTGGGGGGCGGTTTGATGGTGTCTGGAATGGCGGAACGGCTGCAGGCGGTGGTCGCACGCATGGCGCGGGCTTGTGAGCGGGTGGGCCGGGATCCGGCTGGGGTGCGCATGGTGGCGGTCAGCAAGACACATGGTCCGGCGAATGTGCGCGCGGCCTGCGAATTGGGCGTGACGGTTTTCGGTGAGAACAGGGTGCAGGAGGCGCGCCAGAAAATACCACTGTGTCCGGGACAGGCCGTCTGGCACCTGGTCGGCCATCTGCAAACCAACAAAGTCCGTCCGGCGCTGGCCCTCTTTGAGATGATCCATTCCGTGGACTCACTGAAACTGCTGTTGGCGCTGGATGTGGCGGCGGATCAGGCCGGTCGCCGGCTGCCGGTTTGTCTGGAGGTCAATGTGGCCGGGGAAGCCAGTAAATTCGGGCTGCCGCCGGATCAGGTGGCCGGTGTTTTACGGGAGACCGCGCATTTGCGCCGTCTGGATGTTGTCGGCCTGATGGCCATTCCGCCAGTGTCGGTGGAGGAGGGCGCCACCTGGATCCGGCTGGGGACAGTGCTGTTCGGCCGGCGCGATTCCTGGAAACCCGCCCGCCTCCCGCAGGGCGGCGAAACGGATGGAGGGGATCAATGAACAAACGCCTGGTATTTATCGGCGCGGGCAACATGGCGGAGGCCCTGGTGCGCGGTCTGTTGTCATCCGCTGTCAGTCGCGCCTCGGACCTGGCGGTGGCCGATGTGGCCGCCGAGCGCCGGGAGTTGATGTCGCAGGCTTACGGAGTGGCCGCGTATGCCGACAATGCCGATGCGCTCAACGGCGCCGAAGTCATCGTGCTGGCGGTCAAACCGCAGGCCCTGGCGCCGGTACTGGCCGAATTGCGGCCCTGTTTGAAGGCTGACCAACTGGTGATCAGCATTGCCGCCGGCGTCACTCTGGCCGTGCTGGAAAGAAGTCTGGGCGGTGGAATCCGTCTGGTTCGCGCCATGCCCAACATGCCGGCTCTGGTGGGCGCCGGTGCGACGGTTTACTGCCGCAATGCTGCCGCCCGGGTGAAAGACGCCGAAACCGCCCGGTGTTTGTTCGAGGCCGTGGGAATGACGCTGGAGATGTCCGAGGATTGCATGGACGCCGTCACGGCCTTGAGCGGCAGTGGGCCGGCCTATGTGTTCTACCTGGCCGAAGCCATGGCGCGGGCCGGCGCGGAACTGGGTTTGACGCGGGAGACGGCCGCCCGTCTGGCGGCCGCCACCGTACACGGCGCCGGATGCCTGCTGCGTGAAACGGGGGCTGCGCCTCAAGAATTGCGGCGGCGCGTTACCTCAAAAGGCGGGACCACGGAAGCGGCGCTGAGGGTGTTTGAAGAACGGGGACTGTCGGATATTGTATCGGACGGCCTGGCCGCCGCCTGCCGGCGCGCCGGAGAGCTGTCCGGTTGATCCGGTCTGGTTGAATCTTTGACGGAGAACAAGTGTCATGCAGTTGTATATGCGGTACTGGTGGATTCTGGCGGGCCTCTTGCTGGTCGGAGGACGTATCTGTTCCGCCCGCCCGGATGAGATTGATCCGGCGCCACGGGAACGCCCCGCGCTGTGGTTTTCCGTAGGCGAGCGCCTGGTTTATTCCGTACAATGGGGTATATTACGGGTGGGCGAGGCGGTGGTCTGGAGCGAATGGGTGGATGATCCGGATCGCGACTTGCTGGCGATCCGGGTCACGGCCCGCACCGTTTCCTTCATGGACCGGATTTATCCGGTGGATGATTTTCTGGAAAGCATTGTTGACGCGCAAACATTTTTACCGCTTTCTTTTACCAAGCGTTTAAGTGAGGGGCGTTACCGGCTGCATGAAATCACCACGTTCGACCATGTCGCCGGCCAGGCGCATTGGAAGCACCTGTTGCGCGAGGATAGTGAGCGTTTTTTTGAGATATCGTCCGACACCCGCGATCTGCTGAGCTTCATGTTCTTTATGCGTTCGCAGCCCTGGGAACCCGGCAAGCATTATGAATTCCAGGTCATGGCCGATGAAAAAGTTTATGATCTGGAGGTCAACACCCGAAAATATGAGAATATCGAATTGCCGGCTTTTGGAAAAGTGCGCAGTCTGCGCCTGGATCCTGAGGCGAAATTCAAGGGTTTTTTTGTGAGGGTGGCGAAGGTTAATGTGTGGCTTTCGGATGATGCCCGCCGTCTGTGCACCAAAGCCCGTGCCGGGATATCGCTGGGCACAATCCAGGTGGTGTTGCAAAGCGTGGAAGGGCCCGGCGACGACAACTGGGTCATGGCGAACCGGGCTGAATGAGCCGGCCGGGCCGCGCCGGCCGCGGACGAAGTTGATGGAGGGATGATTGAAAAATCGCATACAGTGGGCCAGTCGCTTGATGCGGCGCTTTGCGCGCCGGCGCATCCTGGTAGTGGGCGATCTCATGCTGGATCGTTACATCTACGGTTCCGTCAACCGGATTTCCCCGGAGGCGCCGGTGCCGGTGGTGCGCGTGGATCGCGAGCGCAATGTGCCGGGCGGGGCCGCCAATGTGGCGCGCAATGTCCAGACGCTCGGTGGCCGGGCGGTGCTGGGCGGTGTGCTGGGCCGGGATGATGCCGGGCGCCGACTGCTGGAAGTGCTGCGCGAAGCGGATGTAGATACCCGGGGAGTGTTGCAGACCGGCGCCTGGCGCACGACCTTGAAAACACGGGTGCTGGCCGAACGCCAGCAGGTGGTGCGTATCGATTGGGAAGATCGTTTTGCACTGGACGAGCGCAGTCTCCGGCGTTTTCACCGGCTGGCCACCTCCCTGGTGGCGGAAGTGGATGGGGTGATTCTGGAGGATTATTCCAAGGGCGCCGTGGATCAGGCGCTGGTCGATGCCCTCTTGCGCGCCGCACGGCAGCGCGGTGTGCCGATTGCGCTGGATCCCAAGGATAATGCGGAACTGCGGGTGGAGGGGATCACTGTGGCCACCCCCAACCGGCGCGAAGCCTTTTTGATGGCGCGCCTGCCGGAGCGCGCGCCCGAGCCCCAGCCGCTGGAGGATCGACCCCTGTTGCGCGTGGCGGAAATTCTGATGGAGCAGTGGCAGCCGCTCTTTTTGGTGATCACTTTGGGCGGCCAGGGTCTGCTGCTGCTGGACCGTCATCGCGCGCCGCGGCATATTCCCACTGTGGCGCGGGAGGTTTTTGATGTCAGCGGCGCCGGCGATACGGTCATCGCCACGCTGCTGCTGGCGCTGGCGGCCGGAGCTGAACATTTGGAGGCGGCCGAACTGGCCAATTGCGCCGCCGGCGTGGTGGTCGGCAAGGTCGGCACTGCCGGCTGCACGGCCCGGGAATTGCTGGATTTTCTGGAAATTTTGCGCCAGACGGGCATGGATCAGGTGCGGCAGGCTTGAGCCTGGAAAGGAGTAATGTGCGGACAGTGGGTGTAATTCCGGCGCGTTGGAGTTCTTCGCGCCTGCCGGGCAAAGCCCTGTTGGAAATTTGCGGCAAGCCGCTGGTGCAGTGGGTCTATGAAGGCTGTCGGCGGGCCGCGAGCCTGGATGATCTACTGGTGGCCACGGATGACCGGCGCATAGCAGCGGCTGTTGCCGGTTTCGGCGGGCAGGCGGTCCTGACGGATTCCGGGCATCCCTCCGGAACGGATCGGGTGGCGGAAGCGCTGGCGGCCCGGCCGGCTGATCTGGTGGTCAACATCCAGGGGGACGAACCCCTGATCGAGCCGGAACTGATCGATCAGCTGGTGGCCATGGCGCGGCGTACGGGATGGGACATGGTGACTGCCGCCGCGCCGTTGCCGGATCCGGCTGAGGCTGCCAAGCCTTCCATCTGCAAGGTGGTCATGCGCGGTGATGGCCGCGCCTTGTATTTTTCCCGGCAGCCGATTCCCGCCGTGCGGGATGCCGGGCGTCAATTTGACGAGCCGTTGTATTGGCGGCACATTGGTATTTATCTGTATCGGCGCCCATTTTTGGAACGCCTGGTGCGCGAGCCGCCATGTTTGCTGGAACAGGCGGAATGCCTGGAACAGTTGCGCGCTTTGCATATCGGCGGCAGCATCGGTGTGCTGCGCACGCATTACGCGGCGCTGGGGGTGGACACGCCGGAAGACGTGCCAATGGTGGAACATGCATTACGCCTCCGGACGGCGGCGGGGGAGGGTTAAATGCGTACGGTGCGTATAGCCGGTTTGCCGGTGGGGGGGCATCATCCGCTGGTGTTGATAGCCGGTCCCTGTGTCATCGAAGGCCGCCAACAGTGTTTGCAGACGGCCGGCCGGTTGGCGCGGCTGGCGCAGTCAGAACGGATACCGCTGATTTTCAAGGCTTCGTACGACAAGGCCAATCGTTCCTCGCACCAGTCGTTCCGCGGGCCGGGACTGGTGCGCGGGCTGGAGATTTTGCGCGAGGTCAAGGAGCGCTTTGGATTGCCGGTGATGACGGATGTGCATAATGATACGGATGTGCCGCTGGTGGCACAGGTGGCGGATGTGTTGCAATGTCCGGCCTTCCTTTGCCGGCAGACCGATCTGATTCTGGCCCTGGGCCATTCCGGCAAACCGGTGAATATCAAAAAGGCCCAGTTTCTGGCGCCCTGGGACATGGCCCAGGTGGTGGCCAAGCTGGAAAGCACCGGCAACCGTCGCATCCTTTTGACTGAACGCGGTACGACCATGGGATATAACAACCTGGTGGCCGACATGCGCAGTTTGCTGGTCATGCGGGAGCTGGGTTATCCGGTGGTGTTTGATGCCACGCATAGCGTCCAATTGCCGGGCAAGGCCGGAGATAAAAGCGGCGGTGACGCCCGCTGGGCGGGTCCTCTGGCGCAAGGCGCCGTGGCGGTCGGCTGTGATGCGGTATTCATTGAGACGCATCCGGCGCCCACCCGCGCCCTGTCCGATGCCGCCACCATGCTGCCTTTGTCCCGGCTCAAATTGCTCTGGCGAAAATTACGGGCAATTGATAAGATAATCAGCGAGATTTGAAACGCAGAAGTCCAACCCGCAGCGGACGGGGCGGGAGATGGGTGAGCAATGGTTAAATATAAAGTGTTTTCCGCTGCCTCGGCACAGATCGGCCGGCGCCTGGTCGTTGTGCTGCTGCTGGCCGCCGGGTGGAGTGGCGGGGCAAACGCGGATAATCCGCCGCAGCTCCTCAAGGGATTCCGTTATCCGGAGTACGATCAGCAGGGGCGCCTGACCATGGAAGTTATGGGGGATGAAGCTCTACTGCAGGCGGACGGGTTGATCCGTATCACCAACTTGAAGATGGTGTTGTATGAGGAAGGCAAGCCGGTGACGGAAGTCATGGCGCCGGAATGCCTCTTCGACCGCACCCGGAGCGCGGCCAATTCCACATCTACGGTCACCATCGTCCGGAGTGAAGTGATTCTGACAGGCGAGGGGTTTTCCTGGAATGCGGATGACGGATGTTTTCAAATCAACCGGCAAACCAGAGTTTTCTTGAAAAATACCGTGGAATAAGATAGAAATTGACTGCGGGATTGGCGGTACAACCGGAAGGCGGTGAATTTGTGTCAAAGATTTTTAAATTTCGGGCGACAGGACTGGTGCTGTCGCTGTTGGCCGGTTCCCTGATGGCGGAACCACCGGCCGGGATCGTGGAAGAAGAGTTGCCCGCGGACGGTACAGTGATAACTTCCCACAGTCTGCAATATGATCAGACCGCGCGCATGGCGGTCTTTGATCGTGATGTGGTGGTGAAGGATCCTCAATTACAGATCATGGCCGACCGTTTGACGGTTTTCTTTTCGG
>JAIVGW010000265.1 GCA_020201415.1 Lentisphaerota bacterium | reverse complement strand
CGGGTGTCCTGGACTTCAACGTGACTGCTGCGCCGGATTGGGTGAGCTTTGCTCCTGTAACCGGGACAAGTTCGGGGCCGGGCATGCGCCCGGAGGTAACTGTTGGTATTGCCGGGTCGGCCGGTTTTGCGGCAGGCACACACAAGGGAAGTTTAAGGGTCACGGCTCAGGACGAACAGGGGTATGTTGCCACACAGACCGTGGCTGTTTTGGTCAACGTTACCGAACCGTCGGCGCCCTTCTGGTTGCGGGCGACGGACGGGCTATACACCAATATGGTGTGGGTGGAATGGCCGGCGATGGACGGGGCGGTCTCATATGAACTGCGGCGTGGTGTGCTGCCGGACTTGGGCAGCGCGGCGCCGTTGGTAACGGTGCCGGCGCCGGCGACGGCGTATGAGGATCTGTCGGCGGCGGCGGGACGTCAATATTACTACTGGGTGCGGGCGCTGAACGCCTATGGTTACGCCGGGAGCTACAGTTTAATGGAGGGGGGCTGGCGGCGGCTGAGTCCGCCGCTGAGCATCACGGCAACCGGGAATGATGCAGGTAAGGTGCGGGTGGAGTGGTCCGCTGCGGCGGGCTGGCCGACGGGATACGAGGTATGGCGCAACGAGTCGGGCGGGCCGGGTCTGCGGGTGGGGACGACCACGGGACTGCAATATGATGATGTGGAGGCGACGCCGGGCGTGCGGTACTACTACTGGCTGCGCGCCACCAATGATCTGGGAAGGAGCGCTTCGGGGCCGTGACGGGTAGGGACTCATCAGTCTCAGGCGATGCGCATTCTGGGGTGGGTCCTTCGACCAAGCTCAGGGCAGGTGCACCCCGGCTCCAGCGTTTAAATGTTTTATCACCCGCGCCGCCGCAACGCTATGTTGCACCGGGTTTCTCCCGTGAAAATGCGGAAAATTCATCATTTAGCCTTCAGCCTTCCGCCTTTTCTTCCTGGCAACTTCTGGCGACGGCGACGGGGACGGCCTACAACGATACGACGCCGGTGTTCGGCGCGGGGTATGCCTACCGGGTGCGGGCGGTGAGTCCGGCCAGCACGGGCGAGTTCAGTCAGGCGGTCACGGGCTGGCTGGCGCCGGAGACGATTCCTGATCTGCGCGCCGGGCGGGGCCTGCATACGCACCAGGTGCGGGTGAGCTGGGATGCACTGGAAGGCGCGACGGATTATGAGCTGCAACGGTCCGCCACTGAGGACTTTGCCTCTCCAGAATTATTGAGGGTGCTGGCCGGCACACAATATGAAGATATAACTGCTGTGCCGGGACAGCGGTATTATTATCGCGTGAAGGCGCGGCGCGGTGTTTTGTACTGGTACAGCCGGAGCGGCAGCGGTTGGCGCAAGCTGAGTCCGCCGGCGGGCGTGACGGCCTCGCAGGGTGATATGCCGGTGGGGATAAGGGTGAGCTGGCCGGCGGCGGAGGGCGCGGATTATTACGAAGTGTGGACGCATGCCGAGAACGATGTGTTCCATGCCACGCCCAAGGCGCAGTTGACCGGGTTGGAATGGGTGGATGAATCGGCGACGCTGGGGGCTCAGAGATACTACTGGGTGCGGTCGCGCAGCGCGGTGGATGTGAGTGACTACAGTTTCGCCGCACTGGGGCGGGCAGCGCTTACCTGCCGTCTGGGAGGCCCGGGTTACTTGCCGCTAAAGGGCGACTTTGACGGCGATGGGTTGGCTGACCCGGCGGTTTATGATGCGGCCACCGGGACCTGGCGGGTGCTTATGTCTTCGGCGGATTACGCCGAAGTATCGGTCGGCGGCTGGGGCGGTCCGGCCTGGCTACCGGTGGCGGCGGATTACGATGGCGACGGCCTGACGGATCCGGCGGTGTACCTTGAGTCAGAAGGCCGCTGGATGGTGTGGCTATCGGGCTCCGGTTATGCGCCCGCGCAGGTTGCGGGCTGGGGGGGCACGGGCTGGCAGCCGGGGGCGCCGGTGCCGGCGGACTATGACGGCACCGGTCAGGCTGATCCGGCGGTGTATCGCGAGGCGGCTGGCGTCTGGCAGGTGTGGCTGTCGGGGGCCGGTTATGAACGTACAGCGGTTGAAGGCTGGGGTGGTGCCGGATGGCTGCCGGTGTCGGGTGATTACGACGGCGACGGCAAGGACGATCCGGCGGCATATCATGCGGCTTCCGGCCGCTGGCGGGTGTGGCTGTCGGACAGGGGTTACCGGCCGGTGACATATGACTTCGGCGGCCCGGATTACACGGGGCTGGCGCTGGATATTTATGGCGCCGGTATATGCATTCCTGTCATTTACAACCCGACTGACGGTATCTGGTGGATCAGGGAATAGCAACCAGGAACTTGTTACGGGAGACTTGATTGTGTTTACCCCCGGCAGCCGTTTAACGAGGTTGTCTTGTTATCACGACCCTGAAGCGGGCATCGGGCGCGATGCCGTCGCGGTTGAAACCGAGATCGGCTACAATACCATTCAATATTGCGCCGCCTGGGCGAACCGAACACTTTACGGAGGCGGTGGGGCACTCAATCTCTTTTCGCCCGATCGGGACCAGATTCGCAACAGCCTTGCGTTTCTGAACGCCGGCTTCGGTATCCGGATGCACCAACCTGCGGATCACTTATTTGCCGCATGCCGATTTGGGTGCGGATAAAGTTTGAAATTCACATCGAGAATAAAGGAATATTATGTCTGCTCAACAAAAAGAATTGTGGGTGACGGTTGATTATTTCGACGACGTGCTGCGTGCGGGCCGTTTGTATTCGCGCGAGGATCTGGATGCGATGATGGCCTATGTGGCCTCTCTGGGCGCATCGCGTTTGCAGTGGATTGTCGATACGGCCTGGACGTTGTACCACGCGGATTCGCCGCAAGGGTTTGACCTGCTGAACGTCGCCAGCGAGGCCGCGCATCGTCATGGACTGCGGTTCGATGCCATTTTCAAACCTTTCGAGGGGGCGCTCAGTTTCCCTATCCGGATCAGCCGTACCGGATCGTCACGCTCGGCGGACTGCGCTTCCCGGATGACACGCGCTTTGTGCAAATCCGGCGTGAACAAAACGGCGCGGCATTCGTCAACGCCGTCGAACAGATCGTTGAAATGGTCAATCCGCACGGCGCTCCCATCCCCTGTACGCCGGCCTTGCGGCCGATGAATGCCGAGGCGATACACAAGCGCTTGAGCTGCTGCGTCGCGCTGGGCCTGACCCGCTTCGCCCGCCGGCCGGAGGCGCAGACCTTGCTGGCGGATCGTGAAGCGTTCCTCGTCCGCTGCGAGGGTATGTACCGGTTTGATGCCGGATGGGAAAACGCGTCGTTGGGCGAGGGCGATGCGATGGTCGTGGCGCGCGGCAAGGTGCGCGCCCGGACCGGCGCCATGCATCCCATCTATCCCGAGGTCCGCGCGGCCTGGCTTGACCAGGTGCGCTTCTGTATTGAGCGCGGTGTGGATGGGGTCAATTTTCGCGCGGCCAATCACAACCAGGTTTATGAACCGCGATTTTACGGGTTCAACCCGCCCGTTGTGGAACGGATGACCCATCCGGGAAATTTCGCCGAGGCGGAGCGCATCAACGGCGATGCCTACACCAAATTTCTACGCGAGGCAGCGGCGTTGCTGCACGACGCGGGCCGGGAAATCGGCGTGCATGTCCACGGCCTGATGCTGCGGTATGCCGACCGGGCGCCCAATATCAACATGGTGCCGCTCAATTTTGAATGGCAATGGGAAACCTGGTTCAAGGAATTTGCCGATTACGCCGAATATCGGGGCGCCTTCTTCTTCCGGCCCGAGAATCAGCGCTATGTTGCCGATCGGATCGGGTTTGCGGCGCGCGCGGCCGGAATCCCGCTGGCCTACCAGAGCCTGCGGGGAGGCATGGTGCATTTCGACGGACCGCACCATTCGCTGGCCCACGAAATGGATTGGGTGCGCAGCCATCCTGATGTCGCCGCCTATAATCTTTACGAAATGGCCTGTTTTTCCCGGTGCAATCCTGAGACCGGTTTTGAGGGAAGCCGCGACATGGCCGAACTGGTGCGCAAACATTGGCATGAAAAAGGTGAGAACATATAACCTTACTGTCAGTTTCCTGCAAAATCTGTTTTTGCTCATGGGGTCACGCCAACCCCCGACACATCCCTGCTGTTCAAAGCGAAAGTTTTTTATGAACCTAAAACATGCGAGCAGTTCGGTGACTTTCGGGGTGCCCTTTGCCCGCCATGCGCTCGAAACCGTTGCACTGGCCCTCCTGCTCGATGCCGGGGGCAATACAGTGCAGCGCTTTTTCGGACTGCCCAACGGCCGCTGGACGCATCTGGCCCTGACCTGGCGTCCTTCTACGACCGAAGGGTTTGATATGGATGTGCAACTGTTTGCCGATGGCGTGGAAATCAAACCGGCGAAGCCGGATCCCCAGGGCGGCCCCCACTACCGGGTGCCAGGCCAGTGGCCGGGGGATTATTTGCAGTTTTCCGGAGGCGTTTGGTTCAGCCGTCTGCGGATCTCCGATGTAGCGCGTTATCCTGGCGCCAAACCACCCCGGGAAAACGAATTCGAGCCCGATGCCCATACGCGATTGTTGTGCCGCTTTGACGGCGACGGTACGCTCTGGAGCGCCGGTGCCGTGCAACCGCTGAAGGATTAATCGACCGAGTTTTCGCAGGGTTGATGGCTCAACCGTGCAAGTTGCAAAGTAGCAGAACAAAGGAGAGACGTTATGAATGCAAAACAAGCCATGCGCAGCGTTCTGTTGGGCGTGGCGGCGCAGGTCGTGTGCGGATTCGTTATGGCGGAGGAAAACAAGGAGGCGGTTATGTGGGTGATGAACCGCGAGGGGCAACTTCCCGCGCCCAAGATCGTGGCGGATGTCTGCGCCTGGCCGAACCTGACCCGCTTGCCCAACGGCGACATCGTGGCGCTAATCTACAATCAGCCCAGCCACGGACGAATGCCGGGCGATGTGGACTGCTGGGCCAGTACCGATGAGGGTGAGACGTGGACCAAGCGCAGCACCGCCGCGCCGCGCGGCACGCCCGAGCAGAACCGCATGAACGTCGCCGCCGGATTGACCGCCGAGGGCGACCTGATTCTGGTCACCTCCGGCTGGTCGGCGCCGGGCAACCCGGAGGCGTGGAGCAACATTGGCGAGGTCCTGCCGACCTGGGTTTGCATTTCGAAGGACGGCGGCGTCACATGGAGCATCGACAAGGAGAGCTTCCCAAGAGCGCCGGATGGTCGTGAGCTGATTCCGTTCGGGGACATCATGCCCGGCCAGGACGGCAGACTGCGTGTGGCGGCCTATCGCGGCGAAGCGGACGAAGCCGCGCAGGAGGCGGCGAAGGACGGCGATCCGCTCGTCCGTCGCGCCGCAGCGGGGCAGAACTGGGTGGTGCGCGGTGACGGCCGGACCTGGGATGCCCCGGTGCCCGTGACCAGCGTGCCGCGTCATAATGAAACCACGCTCCTGCACCTGGGCGATGGCAAGTGGCTGGCCGCCGCGCGGCGGGGCGGCATGTTGCTTTCCTACTCGGAAGACGACGCGCGGACGTGGATTGCGTACGGCCCCGGAGAGCGTGGACGGGTAACGCCCAACAGCCACCATCCGGGCCATCTGACGCGACTGAACGACGGAAGCATTCTGCTGTCCTATGGGAACCGTGCGCGACCCGGGCCGGGCGTCGAAGTGCTGTTCAGCGACGACGAAGGCCTTTCCTGGAGCGCGCCCTATCGTCTGCTGGACGTCGACAGCGGCGACAGCGGCTACCCGAGCAGCGTCCAGCGCGAGGATAGCCAGATTGTGACGGCCTACTACGCGAAGGGCATTCCGGGCCACGGTGGGTATCACATGGGCGTCGTGATCTGGGACCCGGCACGAACGCGAAACCGGGGTGGATGATTCGGGGGGATGTTGATTCGTTGATTCAGTAATGCGATGATTCGTTGGAGCGCGCAGAGATCCCATGGAGCGGAATTCGTGAGAATTCCGGTTGCTTAAGCCCGGCGCCTGGGCAGGCAGGAAAGTTGACACATCCCTCTCTGGGGAATACAAAAAGATGCGAAAAAAGGGAGATGCGTCAACCGATGAACATAAAATTGATGTGTTTCTGGCTGCTGCCGTACGTTCTGTTGGCCGGTGGGGCGTGTGTTGCGGCCACCGCGCCGTGGCTGGTCGAGACCGGCGCGGCCCGCGCGTCCATCGTGATTGCCGAAGGACCGCCGCGCCTAGTTGACCTGGCGGCGCGTGAACTGCAAGCCTATATACAAAAAATATCGGGAGCGGAACTGTCGATTGGTAATGCGCCCGATCCAGGTTATCCGGCAACGATCTACATCGGGCGCAGCGCCTTCACCGATGCGCGGGACATCACCGACGAGGGCTTGTACCATGGTGCCTATCGCATGGTTTCCGGCTACAACTGGCTGGTGCTCTTGGGCCGTGACTGCGATTTCGATCCCCGGGAGCCCTGGCCGCGCACCCGGCACGATTACCCCGCGACGCATCCGGACCGGTTGATCACCGGCGGCTGACTTGTGCAAGGGCCATAGTCAGGCGTTCAGGCGTTGAAAGCGATAACGGAAAATAAGCGCAGTTAAAGTGGCTGAAAGGTGCAGTCAGTCCGCAGGCGGGGAGCATGTTCAAATGTATGATCGTTTTTGGAGGGCGTGGCTGCCGGCCCCGGGTCCAGCCGCAGGGGACCGGGTCACCTTGTTCAAACTATTGAGTTGAGGTATTATCGTGAAACGAATCAGTTTATTTGCCGCGGCAGTATGTTTGACGGGATTTATGTTTGCTTGTTCAAGTGTTTTAACCGTCAGTGCGTATGCTGATGATACCGGCATCGCATGGGCGGAGGAGCTCGTGGTCTTCGCCCCGCTTGACCGCGATCATCCCGTGGTAAAGGTGGATGTTCTGGCGGACATACCCGCAAGCCTGAAGATCAAAGGTACAAGCACGCTGCAGTCGCTGAACCTCACTCCACGGTCCGTGGGCTGGATACCGGGCGAACGCATTGATTTGGAGCAGTATATCGGCGAAAACGCGGGCAACACGGCTTATGTTTTCGCCGAATTGCATTCGCCCGCGGAGCGGATGATCACGCTGGGCATCGGGGCCGACTATTGGATCGAGTGCTGGATGAACGGTCAGCCTTTTTTCGACACGCTGGATACGGGCAACGCAAGCGCCCACTTCTCCATCCTCGATAATCTAGCCGAGGTCAAACTGCGGCAGGGACGCAACGTTCTGGCTATGCGGCTGATTCGTGGCCGCTCAAGCGCTTTCCTGGCTTTGGGTGACGCGTCGATGTTCGCCGCCGAACGCCGCCGCCAGGAAAAAATTTACGGCCTCAACCGGCTGCCGGATAGATTCGCCGATCGCTTGCTTTTTCCGGAAAGCGAGCAGGCCATCATCTCCTCCGGATGGGACGTGGAGCTTGCGTTGCCGGATGTGGATTTGGCTGCCGGGGGCCTGGCTGGGCTGGAGTCAATGCCCGCAAGACAATTATACTTGGATACTTCGGGGGGGCGCGCTTCCGCGCTGGATACCTTGAACCGTCATTTCAAGGACCAGCCGGTCAAGATAAGGCTTTCAAAATACCGGTATCCGTTCGAAGACCGGCACCTGGACGCGGTTGTGTGGACATCGCCGCCGGAAGCCGGCGCCGACCCGGCCGGGCATATCGAAGTGCGGCTCAAGAACGCCGATGGTGAGGTGTATGCAAGTCACGCGATCAACGAACTGTCGCGCCATGGCCTGTTCTTTTCGATCGGGTTCCCGCCGCTGCTCGAAGGCAGTGCCGCGGAATTGGAGGTGATATGGCGCGACGGCGGTGAGGAGATCGGCCGGGCGACGGCCCCTTTCCGCGTGGCCGCGGCTTCCGGCGTAGCGCGCTCGGGCCGCATACCGCTGCGGGTGATCAACGAGCCCGGTGCGGTGATTACCGCAGCGCCAATGACCGTCGGCGTGCCTTTTCCCCGTGGCGTGCTCGACGACGAAGAGAATATCCGCTTGCTTGATGAAGAAGACCGTGAGGTTACGCTGCAGACAAAACTTACCGCGCGCTGGTCGCGTTACGGTTCCATCAAGTGGTTGCTGTGCGATTTTACGGCTGATCTTGAGGGCGCCCCGCGACAGTTTTACCTGGAATACGGCCCGGGTATCGAACGCGCCATGCGGCCGCCCTTGGTCGTTGACAATGGTGCCACCGGCTTTCCATCGCTGGACGCGGGCCGCGTGCGGGTTACCGGCGCTGGCGCGATCGAGTTTGACGCGTTGGGCGATGGTGATTTCCGCGAGGTGCTGGCCCCCGAAGCGTTGTGTGGCGGGTTTGTGGAGCATGAAAACGGCAAGGTCTTCACGATGCCGGAAGATGCGATGCATGTGATCGAGGAACAGGGCGGTGAGAAGGTCGTGATACGTCGCGCGGGCTGGTACCGGCACGCGGCGAGTGGCGAGGTGTTTTGCAATTATGTGACGCGTTTTGTGTTCCAT
>JAIVGW010000219.1:16767-17939 GCA_020201415.1 Lentisphaerota bacterium | reverse complement strand
GGCTGATGCGGGCAAGGCGAGGAAAATGCCGGCCGATGTGTTCTAATAGCAGCCGCAGATATCCGTAATCGAGCCGCATGACATCGCCATCCGCCAGAAAGATTCTTTGGGTCCGGGGCTGCGCGCGTCCGGCCTGTTCAATCTCGCGGAATAAATCGCGCTGGTCGCGCAGCCGATAACGCACGGCCTTGTACATCAGGCAAAAAGCGCAGGTGTTGTGCGGACAGCCAAAGGCTACCTGGAAAATCAGGCTGTCCGCCTCCGCCGGCGGACGGAACAGCGGTTCACGGTATGCGATGGCCGACATTTAACCGACCATGCCATTTCGCCGCAGCATATCGATTTCCTTCAGCATTACCGGCCAGGCATCGTCAGCGTAGAAACGGTGGCCTTCGTTACCCACCACAAGATGACAATGTTCCTGCGCCCCGCAGGCCGTGTAAATCCGGTGAAGCTCCTTGAATGCGCGGCGTGTTGCTTTGATGGGGAATATCGGATCGTCCCTGCCCGCCACGAGCACCACGGGCTTGGGCGCGAACAGCCCCATAACATCAGGCATTTCTGCATACTTGAGCAATCCCGGTATATAATTATCCATGCAGTGATAGATTGACATGAGCGAGTCCTTAAATGTGCAGAAATAGCAGGACGGCATCGCCAGCGCGATCCTCGGCAATAACGCCGCGGAAAAAACACTGATAGTTCCGCCGCCCGAGTTTCCCATAACCCCGATTGATTGCATATTGGCATCGCCCCGCGTGGCGAGGTAATCAATTCCCCGATCGACATCATATACCCGCTCCCCGATCAGGGTTCGCCCCAGCATCAAGGCGTGCATTGCGGCGTCATGGCATCTGTTTGAGGCAATCCGTTTCTGTTTTTGTTCGCGCCGTTCACCGAACGCCCGCTGTTCAATGCACAAAGCGGCGATACCGCGACGCATGCATTCAAGTCCGAAATCGCGATCGCCTTTCACCTGATGCGGCAGGGTATTATCCTCCAGTTGAACCGCAATGGAATTATGCATGCCGGTGGAATGCCCCTGCAGGCAGATAAAGAATTGGTGCGGCGGCCTTACATCCTTTGGCAGGCAAACATAGGCGGTAACGTCAGCATAAGGTTCCGAAGTGAACACGACTTTCTCGATTGTGCCCAGGGGATGCGTTCGCTTC